>NZ_DATERI010000167.1:0-28342 GCF_035271705.1 Buttiauxella sp. | reverse complement strand
ATCAACCTGATGACCTACGACATGGCCTACGGGACACAGTATTTCAACGCCAATTTGTATGATTCCAGCGCCTGGCCAACCGTCGCCGCAGCGGATAAATACAGCGTCGACTTTGTGGTCAATAACTATCTGGCCGCCGGACTGAAGCCGCAGCAGATGAACCTGGGCATCGGTTTCTATGGTCGCGTACCGAAGCGCTCCGTTGAGCCGGGTATCGACTGGAGTAAGCCGGATGCACAAAAGAATCCTGTGACGCAGCCCTATTTTGGCCCGCAGGAGATTGGCCTGTTCAAATCGCTGGGTTACGACCTGACCAAAGATACTTATGTGAAGTACAACGATATCGTGAAGACGTTGATAAACGATCCACAGAAACGCTTTACCGAGCACTGGGACGAGCAGGCTCAGGTGCCGTGGCTGTCCGTTAAGTCTGCCGAGGGCAAGGCGCTGTTTGCCCTGTCTTACGAAAATCCGCGCTCGGTCACCATTAAAGCGGAGTACATCAAAGCCAAGGGACTGGCCGGCGCGATGTTCTGGGAGTATGGTGCGGATGACAATAACCAGCTGGCGAAACAGCTGGCAGAGTCGCTGGGGATTAAGCACTAAACGTATACTGAGCCGGGTGGTGGTTACGCCCTACCCGGCCTTTGAAGCAGTTACGATTTAAACGTCGCGAACGGTTTCGGGGTGATACCGAAATCTTCTTTCAGCTCCCGCTTGCTCTTCATCACCATCTGACCTTGGGTGTCGATGGTCATATGCTGCGCCTCGGTGTTGTGACGCGCTTGCCACAGCATCACCAGTTGCAGACAATTCTCTTTTTGTTCCGCCGTCAGGGCCACGCCATCTGCCCATTTACCGAGCTCAACGGCCGTCACCAGCCGCTGATATACCTCTGGCGTCATGCCGTTAATCATCTCATCAATATTCATGCTCACCCTGGCTCCGAAGGAATAATTTGCTGAATCGATTTTTCAACCTTTCGTCTGGTCGCCATTCTGATCATCGGTGAAGCTTAACGAGGCAGAATTGACGCAGAAACGCTCGCCGGTCGGCTGAGGACCATCCGGGAAGACGTGACCGAGATGCGCGTCACATTTCCCGCAGCGGATCTCGATGCGCTGCATACCATGAGTGGTGTCGTCCAGGTAGCGAACAGCCTCTTCGCTGACCGGCTCATAAAAGCTTGGCCAGCCGCACCCTGAATCGTACTTACTCTGGGCGTTAAACAGTGCCGAGTCGCACACCAGGCAGTGGTATACGCCATCGCGCTTATTATGCAGCAAACGCCCGGTAAACGGCGGTTCGGTGCCGCGGTTTTGCGTCACGTAAAACTGCATTTCTGTGAGGTTTTTTTTGAGTTCTTCTGGGTTTTGTTTATTCGACATATGCTGACATCTCGCCGTTGAAACAGACAACTTTTAACGTCGATTCTAACAAAATATTAACAATGAAGTATGAACTTTTGTTCTAAACTTACTCGTCGCGTACAGGCACGCAGCGAAATGTGATCTACTCCACATTTTTATATGGGGAGCCCTTTAAACTTCCGGGCGCAGCCCCCACATGTGTGCAAGCTCAAAGGGAATGTGAGGCGAGTCAATCGAACAAAGGTAATGCGAAGGATTGATTTGTCGCAATGATTGACACGATTCCGCTTGACGCTGCGTAAGGTTTTTGTAATTTTACACGCAACCTTTTATTCACTAACAAATAGCTGGTGGAATATATGACTATCAAAGTAGGTATCAACGGTTTTGGCCGTATCGGCCGTATTGTTTTCCGTGCTGCTCAGGAACGTTCTGACATCGAGATCGTTGCAATCAACGACCTGTTAGACGCTGAATACATGGCTTACATGCTGAAGTACGACTCAACTCACGGTCGTTTCAACGGCACTGTAGAAGTCAAAGACGGCCACTTGGTCGTTAACGGCAAAACTATCCGTGTTACCGCAGAACGTGACCCGGCTAATCTGAAATGGAACGAAGTTAACGTTGACGTAGTTGCTGAAGCAACTGGTCTGTTCCTGACAGACGAAACTGCTCGTAAGCACATCACTGCTGGCGCGAAAAAAGTGGTTCTGACTGGTCCTTCTAAAGACAGCACTCCTATGTTCGTTCGTGGTGCTAACTTCGAGAAATATGCTGGCCAGGATATCGTTTCTAACGCATCTTGTACCACCAACTGCCTGGCTCCACTGGCTAAAGTTATCAACGACAACTTCGGTATCGTTGAAGGCCTGATGACTACTGTTCACGCAACAACTGCAACTCAGAAAACTGTTGATGGCCCGTCTCACAAAGACTGGCGCGGCGGCCGCGGTGCAGCTCAGAACATCATCCCTTCTTCTACCGGTGCTGCTAAAGCTGTAGGCGTTGTACTGCCAGAGCTGAACGGTAAAATCACTGGTATGGCGTTCCGCGTTCCAACTCCAAACGTGTCTGTTGTTGACCTGACCGTTCGTCTGGAAAAAGCTGCGTCTTACGAAGAAATCAAGAAAGCAATCAAAGCGGCTTCTGAAGGCCCAATGAAAGGCGTTCTGGGTTATACCGAAGACGACGTTGTATCTACTGATTTCAACGGCGAAATTTGTACTTCTGTGTTCGATGCTAAAGCGGGTATCGCACTGAACGACCATTTTGTGAAACTGGTTTCCTGGTACGACAACGAAACTGGCTACTCACACAAAGTACTGGATCTGATTGCTCACATCTCCAAATAAGTTGAGATGAGTCATTAAATCCTGAGAGGCGACCGATACGGTCGCCTTTTTTTTGGCCTTTGAACGATAGGTTGAGTCAATGATTAGCAAAATTTTTGCACTTCCAGTTATTGAACAAATTACCCCTTCCCTGTCCCGCCGCCAGATTGACGAGCTGGAAGTTATCGTGGTTGACCATCCACAAGCTCGCGGTTCTGTCACTTTGCAAGGCGCGCACCTGCTGTCCTGGAAACCAGCCGGTGAAGAAGAAGTACTTTGGCTGAGTGACAACACCCCGTTCCAGGACGGTAAAGCGATTCGTGGCGGTGTGCCAATCTGTTGGCCATGGTTTGGCCCAGCGGCGCAGCAAGACCTGCCAGCCCATGGTTTTGCACGGAACTTGCCATGGACACTGAGCGCACACAATGAAGATGAAAGCGGCGTCTCATTGACTTTCGAATTACAGAGCAGCGAGGCGACTCGCAAGTTCTGGCCACACGACTTTACCCTGTATGCCCGTTACAAGCTGGGTAAAACCTGTGAGATGGAACTGGAAGCGCACGGTGAATTCGACGTTAACTCAGCGCTACATACTTACTTCAACGTGGGCGATATTGCCGCAGTGAAAGTGAGCGGGCTAGGCAACAAGTATATCGATAAAGTGTTGAATGCAACTGAAGGCCAGTTAACCGACGGCGTGCAGACCTTCCCGGATCGCACTGACCGCGTTTATCTGGAACCAGAAGAATGCAGCGTTATTCACGATACGAGCCTGAATCGCACCATCGATGTTATCCATCACCATCACATCAATGTGGTTGGCTGGAACCCAGGCCCGGCACTGTCTGCTTCTATGGCAGATATGCCAGATGATGGTTACAAGACTTTCGTTTGTGTTGAGTCGGCTTGTGCCAGCGCACCGCAAAAAGCAACAGCTGAAAAACCTGCGCGTTTAGCGGCGACACTGCGTGTAGCGAAAAAAGCTTAAACCATATCTAAAGGCGTTTTGCGGCCCGGTGCCGGGAACGCCTTTTCCATTATTTCTATTTCGGCCTGACTCAACTCAACCTTCAGTGCTGCGGCATTCTCTGTTACGTGTGCCACACTGCCCGCTTTAGGAATCGCAATCACTCCTTCATGATGAATGACCCAAGCTAGCAACAGTTGCGCGACTGTCACCCCTTTCTGCTGGGCAAGAGTATTCAGCGCTGGATGATTCATTAATCCACTACGCAGACGACCGGCTTGTGCTAACGGGCAATACGCCATTACCGGCATTTTTTGCTGCTGACACCAGGGCAGTAGGTCATATTCAATACCGCGCGACGCGAGATGGTAAAGCACCTGATTGGTAGCACATTCGCGTCCACCAGCAATATTCGATAACTCCTGCATATCTGCGTAGTCGAGGTTTGAAACACCCCAACGGCGAATTTTGCCTTGTACTATCAGTTGCTGCATCACGCTGACGGTTTCTTCCAGTGCAATATCACCACGCCAGTGCAGCAAATAGAGATCAAGGTAATCAGTTTTCAGCCGCGTCAGGCTATCCTCGCAGGCCTGGATAGCGCTCTGTCCGGCGGCATTCCATGGATAGACTTTCGAGACGAGGAAAACTTCATCGCGCCTGCCGGTAATGGCCTCACCCACCACTTTCTCCGCCCCACCATTGGCATACATTTCTGCGGTATCGATAAGGGTCAGGCCGAGATCGATACCTGCGCGCAAGGCATTCACTTCATCTTTATGCTGCAAGGGGTTTTCACCCATATACCAGGTACCTTGCCCAATAGCAGGCAACGGTTTTGATTCAGAAAAGAGAATTTGTTTTGCCATCACATCTTCCTTAAATAGGTATGGGACATGTTTGATCTGAACATGATAATTAATCGTTGTACAACACAACCATTATCGCACCGGAACTGTCAACTTTTGGCCGTCATGTCTGGTTCCCTTTGCGGAAAATTAGCATGACCTTATTGGTGCAAATGCACTGGATGTGCGCACTATTTTAGCGCACATCCGTCGTCACAACAGGATAGTAACCTTTCAGGGGGGTGATTGATTCGACAGAACAGATAGGTGATTGTTTTTAAGATAAATGAAGGTGGGAGTCGAAATAAAAACGGGACATCAATGCCCCGTTAGAGTGCACTGACTGCACTATCAGAAACTATAGGTGATACCTGTCATCAAAATACCCGACCACTCTTTATCAATCATCGGGCTATTGGTGACTTCATCGGCCAGGTGTACATAGCGCCCCATGCCGAAAACGTTCCAGCTATCGGTTAACTTGTAGTTAACAGATAATTCAACATACGGGGTCCAGCTGTCCTCAGGATCATAGGAATCTAAACCACTGCGCAGTGACTCGCTCTTACTGATGCCATAGTAATATTCATTTTGGTTTTCGCTGTTCCACGTTATCCCGATGCCAGGAGTCAGGGTCAAACGATCGCTGTTGTAGCGATACAACCATGCGGTATCCCAGTTTACGCCGTTGCTATTGCCCAGCGTGTCACCCGCCAACACCGTACGCAGGAAACCATATTGCGTGTTATGCACGTAGGAAAGCCCCGCCATCAGAGTCGCTTTGCGATTTTCTAACTGGCGCATGCTTTTATAATCACTGTCCTTCGCGCGGAAAAAGATCGGCGAATAGTAGGTAATAATGGAAAGTTTGTCAGCCTGGTCATTCCACAGATAGTAACCTGCGGTTAACCCACGCAAGTAGAAGCTATCTCCTTCGTAACCCACCATCGGGATAGGGTACAAACGGTCCTGCTCGCCTTTGTACATATTAGGCGTCACCAGAGCTGCCGCGCCTAAAGACCAGGGGCCATCTGCTGCCTGTACGGTGGGAAAAATTGAAGCAATGAGTCCCCCCAATGTCAGAATTTTGATTTTGCTCACAATCCATCAAGTCCTTTAATCAAATAATTAACCATTGGAGTTTAACCCTCTAGCTTTCTTACCCCAAATTTTTTACCCATTTGAAACAACTATACCCAAGTTACTTCGAGATCTGGGATGTAAGCAACTGAACAACATCTCGCAAACAGGTTTCATCTTCTTTTCAGTTTTATGAATCACATGTGATACCAACCACTTCCCTTTACAACAAAAGGAGAATTATTTGGATGAGTTATTGATATGTCATTGAAATTGGCTTGTGGCCGTATGCAAGTTTTGCAAATTCCATCTACGCTTTATTTTAGGAAGACGAAATACGCTGAACGAGGCAATGAAAATGTCACGCTACCTTAAGACATTCAAGTTGTAGTAAACGCACTTACGACTTAAATGATGAAGGGTAAGAGAAGTTGGCATAAGGGTTGCTCGAGATTCAGGAGACGTCTTCCGGGAGCCTCCATTACTCATACGAACGGCTCTCTAACCTGTGCTAAATACGAAAGGACGGCATGCCATGAATATATTCGATCACTATCGCCAGCGTTATGAAGCTGCCAAGGACGAAGAGTTCACACTGCAGGAGTTTCTTGCAATTTGTAAGCAAGATCGCAGTGCCTATGTCAATGCGGCAGAACGGCTATTGATGGCCATTGGTGAGCCAGTGATGGTGGATACTGCCACCGAACCACGGCTGTCCCGTCTATTTTCGAATCGGGTAATTTCCCGTTATCCAGCGTTTGAAGAGTTCTATGGCATGGAAGAAGCCATTGAACAAATTGTTTCCTATCTTAAACATGCGGCCCAAGGTCTGGAAGAGAAGAAACAAATTCTCTACTTATTGGGACCGGTGGGTGGCGGTAAATCATCACTCGCTGAGCGCCTAAAGGCGTTAATGCAGCGCGTGCCAATTTACACGCTAAGTGCAAACGGGGAACGCAGCCCGGTGAATGACCACCCGCTGTGCCTGTTCAATCCGCAAGAAGATGCCACCATTCTTGAAAAAGAGTATGGCGTCCCGAATCGCTACCTGGGCACGATTATGTCTCCGTGGGCAGCAAAACGTCTGAATGAGTTTGGTGGCGACATCACCAAATTCCGTGTGGTGAAAGTCTGGCCATCGATTCTGGCGCAAATTGCGATTGCCAAAACTGAACCGGGTGATGAGAACAACCAGGATATCTCGGCGTTGGTCGGTAAAGTGGATATTCGTAAACTTGAAAACCACGCGCAGAACGATCCTGATGCGTACGGCTATTCCGGTGCCTTGTGCCGTGCAAACCAAGGCATCATGGAATTCGTTGAAATGTTCAAAGCACCTATTAAAGTGCTCCACCCGTTGCTGACGGCAACCCAGGAGGGCAACTATAACGGGACTGAAGGCATTTCCGCCCTGCCGTTTAACGGCATTATCCTTGCGCACTCAAACGAATCTGAGTGGGTGACGTTCCGTAACAACAAAAACAACGAGGCGTTCCTTGACCGTGTTTACATTGTCAAAGTGCCTTATTGCCTGCGGATTTCCGAAGAGATCAAAATCTACGAAAAACTGCTTACACGCAGTGAATTGTTACATGCACCTTGCGCCCCGGGCACCCTGGAAACACTGTCGCGCTTCTCGATCCTGTCACGTTTGAAAGATCCGGAAAACTCCAGCATTTACTCCAAAATGCGGGTGTACGATGGTGAAAGTCTGAAAGACACCGATCCGAAAGCGAAATCCTACCAGGAGTACCGCGATTACGCTGGTGTTGACGAAGGCATGAACGGGCTGTCGACACGTTTTGCGTTCAAAATCCTCTCTCGCGTGTTCAACTTTGACCATGCTGAAGTGGCCGCAAACCCGGTGCACCTGTTCTATGTGCTGGAACAACAGATCGAACGGGAACAGTTCCCGCAAGATTTGGCAGAGAAATATCTCGAACACCTGAAAGGCTACCTGATCCCGAAATACGCTGAATTTATCGGAAAAGAGATTCAGACGGCGTACCTCGAATCTTACTCAGAGTACGGACAAAACATTTTCGACCGTTATGTTACCTACGCTGACTTCTGGATTCAGGATCAGGAATACCGCGACCCGGATACTGGCCAGTTGTTTGACCGTGAATCCCTGAATGCGGAACTGGAAAAAATTGAGAAACCGGCAGGCATCAGCAACCCGAAAGATTTCCGTAATGAAATCGTTAACTTCGTGCTGCGTGCTCGCGCCAACAATAATGGTCGTAACCCTAATTGGACGAGCTATGAGAAGCTGCGTACGGTCATCGAGAAGAAAATGTTCTCAAACACCGAAGAGCTGCTGCCGGTAATTTCGTTCAATGCCAAAACCTCGACCGACGAGCAGAGAAAACACGATGACTTTGTCGATCGTATGATGGAGAAAGGCTATACCCGCAAACAAGTTCGCCTGCTGTGTGAATGGTATCTGCGGGTACGGAAATCTTCATAACGGCTGAGTCAAAGATGGGGCCACGCAGTGTGGCCCCCCTGCGCAGTTGGCAAAGAAGTTTGGGGGAACTATGGCCTATTTTATTGACAGGCGACTGAACGGCAAAAATAAAAGTGCGGTGAATCGCCAGCGCTTTTTGCGTCGTTATAAAGCACAGATTAAACAGTCGATTTCCGAGGCCATCAACAAGCGTTCGGTTACCGACGTGGATAGCGGCGAATCGGTCTCTATCCCAAGTGAAGATATCAGCGAGCCGTTGTTTCACCAGGGTCGTGGCGGTCTGCGCCATCGTGTTCATCCGGGTAACGATCACTTCGTGCAAAATGACCGAATTGAACGTCCACAGGGTGGTGGTGGCGGTTCCGGTGCAGGGCAAGGCCAGGCAAGCCAGGACGGTGAAGGCCAGGATGAGTTCGTCTTTCAAATTTCAAAAGACGAATATCTCGATTTATTGTTTGAAGATCTGGCTTTGCCGAATCTGCAGAGGAATCAGCATCGCCAAATTACCGAATTTAAATCTCATCGAGCAGGTTTCACTTCGAATGGTGTACCCGCCAACATCAGCGTTGTTCGTTCGTTGCAAAATTCGCTGGCCCGCCGCACCGCGATGACTGCGGGTAAACGCCGCCAGTTACACGAATTGGAAGACAGTCTTGAAACGGTGAGCAACAGTGAACCTGCGCAGTTGCTTGAAGAAGAACGCTTGCGCAAAGAGATTGCTGAACTGCGCGAGAAAATTGCCCGCGTACCGTTTATCGATACCTTCGATTTACGCTACAAAAATTATGAAAAACGCCCTGAGCCTTCAAGCCAGGCGGTTATGTTCTGCTTGATGGATGTCTCGGGTTCGATGGACCAGGCGACCAAAGACATGGCTAAACGCTTTTATATCCTGCTCTATTTGTTCCTGAGTCGGACCTATAAAAACGTGGAGGTGGTTTATATCCGCCACCATACTCAAGCCAAGGAAGTTGATGAACACGAGTTCTTTTACTCACAGGAAACGGGCGGCACGATTGTTTCAAGCGCCCTGAAACTGATGGATGAAGTCGTGAAAGAGCGCTACGACCCGGCATTGTGGAATATCTATGCCGCGCAGGCATCTGATGGTGATAACTGGGCAGACGATTCACCGTTGTGTCATGAATTGCTGGCGAAAAAATTACTGCCGATGGTGCGTTACTATAGTTATATCGAAATTACGCGTCGCGCCCACCAGACTCTGTGGCGTGAATATGAAGATTTACAATCAACGTTTGATAACTTCGCCATGCAACATATTCGCGACCAGGATGATATCTATCCGGTGTTCCGCGAACTGTTCCATAAGCAGGCGAGCAACTCTCACAATTAGTATTTAAAAATCAGCCAGTTAACCTCATTTTCTGGCTGATTTATTTCCTTTCCCATCCCACGGGCAAACAGTTCTCATTTTTTACTCTCGCCAACAAGCAACTGATAACCGCATATCAATATGTGTCCGGTATTCACTTCGCCCTATTCCATATTGTTGTATTGCGTACATGAACATTCTTGTTGTATCACCACAGGTTGCTCTAAATACTCAGCTAACTGGAGCCAGAGTACGGATGAATACCCATGTAGTTCAAATGGTTTTCATTGATCAAAAACAGCCTAATCGATCGTCTAAAACGCTATAACTTTATAATCATGACTATGCAACTGCACAAAATATTGGCTATCTGTTTAAAAAGACTTATGAAATAACATCGCTGCACGTAAAGTAAGAATTAACAATAAAAATAGCTTTCCCATTATATTTCGCAAGGAACCACGATGATCTTCGACTCGACACTTTTAATCCTGCTGGCACTTGCTGGGCTAGGATTTGTCAGCCATAACACTACCGTTGCGGTATCCATTCTGGTGCTTATCATTGTCCGGGTTACCCCATTGAGTCAGTTTTTCCCCTGGATTGAAAAACAGGGGCTGACAGTGGGGATTATCATTTTGACGATTGGCGTTATGGCTCCGATTGCCAGTGGCACCTTGCCTGCAAGTACCCTGCTACACTCGTTTACCCACTGGAAATCGCTGGTTGCAATCGCGGTCGGTGTGTTCGTCTCCTGGCTCGGTGGACGCGGCGTAACGCTCATGAGCAGCCAGCCGAGTTTAGTGGCAGGGCTGTTGGTTGGAACGGTTTTAGGTGTGGCATTATTCCGCGGGGTGCCTGTTGGGCCGCTTATCGCCGCAGGACTTGTGTCGCTTATCATCGGCAAACAGTGAACAGCGCAGCTCGTCCTGGCCACGCTTCCTGATTAACGCTGTGCCGCTTTAAGCAACGCCTCAACTAACGGTGAAGGCATATCCTTTAATGCGTTACGTTCATGCTGGAAAAGTGTCCCGACAAAAAATGGATGCCCACGAAGCTCGACTACACGGATTTCACCTTGCTTATCCCACCCAGTGGGCTGCAAATCAGATGTCTTCATCTGATCGGCGAAAAAGCCAGCAATACCGTAATTGCAGTGGTAACCCTCTTCAATTTGCGACCATCCATAAGCTTCAGCAATCAATGACCCGGGTTTAAGTTCGATAGCGTCGGATTTGTCCACCAGCGAACAACTTAATGGCCCAATAACCAGTCGTCCCTCACGGTTGGTTTCGGCATGACCTGCGTCGTCCCAATCCAATACATTACGCGCATACTCGATGATAGCGTGCTGGAAACCACCGCACGTACCAAGAAACGGAATTTGGTTCTCACGAGCATAACGGATTGCCAGAAAGGCACCGTCTTCATTTTGATAGGGGCTAGCCGGAACGCACCAAATGGCGTCATAGCCCACCAGGTCTTCAGGGCTTGTCACTTCCGGAGTGGGCAACCAATCATAGTCGACGGTAACGCCAACATATTCAGCTGCATTATCTAAAGCCAGAGGAATAGCCTGATGTGCGATGACTGTAGAGTTGTAGTCACCAACCAGCGCAACGCGAAGAGTTTCTTTCAAGGGTAATAGAGACATTTATTTGATTATCCTTATGTTTAAAAACATCTACTACATAAGGAATGATAGATTATGCCACTACCTTTTGCCTTGCAACGCCCAAAGATGGTAGCTTTCAGGGGATCACACAACCTGGAACGGGCGTTGCGGCGGCATTGGCATTACTACGTCAAAATGGTATTGAGGTTTACGCTGAAGCTGAAATTTCTGCGTTAATCGCCCGTGTTAAGGCATTAGACAAAGCGTTGACGTTAAAGGAACAGGCTAATCACGGATAATTTCCTGTCAATCACCCCAGCCCATTCAGTTAACAGCCAGCTCTTGCTCAATCTCTGGCAATAACGTCTTGTCGAGTGGCAGCAGATATTCTGCGCGAACAAAGGTATAACCTTCGCGGCCATCGAAAGCCACCACGTTGCCAGTCACTAACCACAGCGAATGATTTGCATCATGCGGAAGTTGCATCACCACACCCGTGACCGGATTAACAAAACTTTCGCCCGGTTCGCACAGACCAAAAAGATCGACTGACTTACCAATGTTCACACGCCCGGCGACGGTACGGGAACCTATAATCATTGCCAGCATTCCCGGTTTTAACTGAAACATAAAACGACTCTGTAGCTCATTAAATAATTAGCTATATCAGAACATTCTTAGATGAAAAAGTAAACAGGGGCAGTTAAGTACGATTAGCATTCTCTGGCGAGCGACCATTTCAGTCACCCGCTGCGTTAGCTTTAAGTCAATGATTTGGTTTTATTTTATTAATCCCGGGTTTGTACCCAGAATGCATGGATTAATCCAGGGATATAACCCAACAGTGTCAGTACAATATTCAGAATAAATGCCCAACCGAATCCCTTCGCTAATAAAACACCAAGCGGAGGTAAAATAATCGTAAAAATAATACGCCAAAAACCCATAAAAAAACTCCAGTTGTTCAAGTTACATACCCAAAATAATGCAAGTTGCATTGAGGCGGCAAGTGAACAAGTCCCGATGAGCTTACATAAGTAAGTGACTTGGGTGAGTGAACGCAGCCAACAAAGATGCAGCTTGAAGTATGGCGGGTATATACATTTAAAAAAGTAAACTCAAGCATAGTCTACACAGCGTAAACCAACTGAAGGTACATCGTTAATTAATGTAAAGAATAGTGTTAACCTTATTAAGGTCATGGGATTGATGGTATGGGTAAAGGTGGGATTTGGTAAATTTTAGATAATAAAAAACCCGCACATGGCGGGTTTATTCACTTTGACTTCCGGCTCGGGTTATTCACCGTCTTCGCATGCGTCAGTCGCAGTATGCGTTAGCAGTCTTACAGAGCAACAACGTTAGTTGCTGATGGACCTTTAGCGCCGTTCTCAACAGAGAACTCAACTTTCTGACCTTCGTCCAGAGTTTTGAAATCATTGCTCTGAATGGCAGAGAAGTGAACGAACACATCTTTGCTACCATTGTCAGGAGTGATGAAGCCGAAACCTTTTTCTGGGTTGAACCATTTTACTAAACCAGTCATTTTAGACATAGATACTTCCTCAATATTTTATAGCCATTTAATATGGCGAACGTGGTCTGTATTGCAGAACGTTTCTTATTTAGGCACTTAGGAGGAGACTCACGAAGAAGGGTATCTGATGACTTGATAGCGCTTGAACTGAGGACTGCTTTACTAAAACTGCTTTCATAAGGTCTGTCTTCCAAACCGATGACGCATTAACGCACGGCAGCGCACTTGAAGCAAGAATTATTTTCAATTAATAATTTTCTCATTAGGGCCACACATCATCCAGCGTCACACCCTCATCACCCTGCGCATCTATTTTTCAATCAAAACAACATCACGAGAGCTATAGTTAAACGGTATGCAACTGAATTGCTTATTATATGGTGTGACCATGGTGCGCTTGGTGTTGGTACTACTCTTGACCTCTGCTTGTTTGCCGATGACATATGCAGCCACCGATGAGCAGCATTTGAAGTTTGAAACCAAAATATCGGCAGTTTTTGGTGACTATGATGTGATGAAGAAACGGCGCATCATTCGAGTGTTGATACCTTACAGTAAAACATTTTACTTTATTGATAACAGTGGGACCCAACGGGGCATCATGTTTGAGTTGATGCAACAGTTTGATAAGCAAATCAATAAAGGTCTTAAGTCTTCAAAAAAAACACATTTTCTCTTTATACCCACCGCTCGCGACCAACTTATTCCGCAGCTTATCGCCGGGCGTGGGGATATCATCGCGGCTAACTTAACGATGACATCTGAACGCGAAAAATGGGTCGATTTCAGTGCTCCGCTGGCAACGCATATCCATGAAGTCGTTATCGCCAATAACAAAGCGCCCGAACTCAAAAGCGTCGATTCCCTTTCGGGGCAATCTCTGTTTGTGAATCCTTCGACCAGCTACCTCTCCAGCATTAACATACTGAATAAAAACCTGACCGAGAAACAACTCTCACCTGTAGTGGTGACCAAAGCCCCTGGAAATTTCGAACCTGAGGACATTCTGGAAATGGTAAACGCCAATCTTGCGGACTACACCGTGGTTGACCGTTACCTGGCCATATTATGGCAGCAGATTTATCCAAACCTGGTGGTTTATGAAAACATTACTCTGCGTGATGATGGCTCTATCGCATTCGCGATGCGCAAGAACTCCCCGCTTCTGAAAGCCCAACTGGATAAATTTACTGCCGTACATAAAATTGGCACTTCCTTCGGCAATCAACAAGTTTATAAGTATTTACGCAATACCAAATGGGTTAAAGATGCACGCTCGCATGAGGAGTTAGAGAAGTTTTATCAGGTTACAGAAATCTTCCGCAAATACGGTGAACAATATAATGTCGACTGGCTCATGATGGCGGCTCAAGGGTATCAAGAGTCACGGCTTGACCAAACATTGCGCAGCAAAAGTGGTGCGATTGGCGTAATGCAAGTGTTGCCGTCTACTGGCAAAGAGTTAAAAGTCGGCGATATCAGGCTGATAGACCCTAATATTAATGCTGGGGTGAAATATATCCGTTTCATGCGCGATCGTTATTTTGCTGACGAGAAAATGACAGATCTGAACAAACTCCTTTTCACCTTTGCCTCTTATAATGCCGGCCCGGCCAAAATTGCCCGTTTACGCAAAGAGGCTACGACTAAAGGCCTTGATCCCAATGTCTGGTTTAATAATGTAGAACGTATTGCACAACTGCGTATAGGCAATGAAACCGTGCAATATGTGAGCAATATTTACAAATATTACGTCGCCTACCAACTGATAATGGTACAGGCTAAAGCACGTAAAACCCAAAGGCCGCTTGCCACCAGTAAATCGGGATAGACTGCGCAATTGTCTTGCTGAGTTCACTTTTTCAGGAACTCCGCTTGCCTTGAATGTCGAGATTTATTACTGTATATAAACACAGCTTTAATAGGGAAGTATCAATGTTCGTTGAACTGGTTTACGACAAACGAAATGTGGCGGGGCTTCCCGGCGCAAATGAAAAGATTCTTGAAGAATTAACTCGACGGGTTCACACCATCTTCCCTGATGCGCAAGTCAGGGTGAAACCCATGCAGGCGAATGCAGTGAATAGTGACTGCACCAAGAATGAAAAAGAGAAGATTAACCGTCTGGTTGAAGAGATGTTCGATGAAGCAGACTTCTGGCTGGTCAGTGAAGAATAGTTGTCAGTCGAGGTAGGGTAGAAAAATGAGATTATCCATGGCATTTCTCCTACTATGATCTTCGCAACACTACGTCAGGTGTCTTTTAAACAAGTCGAGAAGTTATGAGAAAAACAACGGTAATATTAATCCTGGTGGCAATTGTGGTTTGGTTTGCAAGCCAACAGGGCTGGATCTAACCCACCCGTCATTGAGGAAGCGCTTTTTGCATTTAGCCTTCCTCTCCCCCACTTCACATTTGCTAAAACACAGACGAAAAAAAACCACCTGAAAGGTGGTTTTTTTAAAAATGGTGCCGACTACCGGAATCGAACTGGTGACCTACTGATTACAAGTCAGTTGCTCTACCTACTGAGCTAAGTCGGCATGGAGAACATCCTACACAAAGCAGATCCGCTATGCAATTCCCTTTGAATCGTTCGCTTAAAAATTCAACTCATTGATATTAAATCAACCAGTAGCAGATTAAAAATTGCTCTACAGCTCAAAATTCAACCTGTGATGAGTAACATCAGGCCACGCATACCCCACAATGTTTAGATTTCTGCCATCAGCCTGGGAGCCAACCTCATGTCTATTTTTAATCTGACTAATGACTTTTCTATATCACCATAATAACCACTGTTGTTTATCACAACACCTTTACTGTTTATTAACATCGCCCATCCTGACCAACTGCAACATTACACAATAAAAAACAATAATTATTTTATTTAATATCAAACAAGATAACTAAAACACCATTTCAAATAAGTGATCAAGCTTCATTTTTTTGAAGGCAAAATTAATTAGCATCTTCACCAGTCCAGATGACTGATTTTTTAATTCACACCAGGGAAAGACAAATGAAATGTTTCTTTAAAATAAGCGCCCTTGCAGCATTGTTGGTTTCAGTTTCGTCAGGCGCGGTTACGCTTGACTATCGTCATGAATACAAACCTGAAAGTGGCACGAATGCTGATAGACTTAAGATAGGTCATACTACGCAAGATGGTTATTTTGCGAGTGTCGAGGGTAAAATTTCTGAGAAAACAGAAGTTGATAACGAAGGCTACAAAAACGGCATTGAGAAATACAGTGGCAGCGGTAGCGAAATTGAATTTGGTAAGAATTTCATTATCAATGAACATCTTACTCTTGCCCCAGCGATTAACCTTGATTTAGGTGATACCCATATTGGTTACCGCGCACAGATTAAAGCCATCTACAAATTTAACGATAGCTGGATGACTTCCCTGCGCTGGCGTCCAGGTATTGACGTAAGTGAAAACGAAGGTGTTAAAGATAAAAACTATAACCAATTTAACTGGGAACTTGGTTATGCTTATCAAGACTTCTCAATTGTTGGTGATTTAGAATATCGCTTCACCAACTATGAAGATTATGAAGGTGAACATAATTATTGGCTGTATAACGTTGTGGCCAGCTATAGCATTGATAAGCACTGGAAGCCATATACTGAAGTCGGCTATGTGCCACGTTACAATCAGGACCATGAAAAAGACGAAATGGAAGTTCGTTACCGCGTAGGTATTAAATATACGTTCTAATTCCAGATAATAAAAATCCCGCTCATATGGCGGGATTTTTACTCACTAGCCTGAAATAACGCTAGCCTTCGTTCAATCAATGCTTGATATCGCGCTTTTCCTGGCGGCAATCGGCATTACCAACAAGACCGTCGCGACATTCTTGCTTGGCTTCACGTCCATCTTGACGCTCTTGAGCCTGCTCAGTTGCCAGCGTAGGTAGTGTGGTCATCAGGGTAGAAGCAGCAAGCAGCATTAATGCAAATTTTTTCATGACAAATTCCTTAACGTGGTAAACCTAAAATGGGTTAGCACACCAGTATGGCGGGCAAGAATCATACACTTCAGTTGCCTGGCTCGTCGCGCCAGAAGAAATACAATTTTAAACATGTTTCTATGCACCGATACCGCCCCCTATCCCCTTACAGTCTGTTAGTACTTGATATCACGGGCTTTATCACGGCCTTCCTGCTTATTTTGACGATGATCCTGTCGACAATCAGCATTACCGACAAGCCCTTCACGACACTCTTGCTTGATGTCACGCGACACATCGCGAGTCCCCTGCCTCACATCACGGGCATCCTGGCGTTGTCCTGACTGTTCGGTTGCTTGTGCAGGTATTACGGCTATCAGAGTAGAAGCGGCCAACAGTATCACTGCATATTTCATAGTAAGTCCCCAGAAATGCGAGTCGCGCCAATTTGACGCCCCTAAATTATAGACTTCATGGGAGTTACTGCTTAAATCAAAGCATCTACCGGGGGTCAGAGTGTTGATTACCCGACTAATAAAGATGACAGATAAATCTAATGATGGCCCAGGGCATGGAATGAATTGTTAATAATGTTAAAGCTGGGGGAAAAAGCCGTGATTTTGCGGAAGGATTTTTGAAGGGGCATAAAAAACGGGAGCACCAGGCTCCCGCTTTGAAATCAGCAGAATCGCTAATTACATATGTTCGATCATCGCGTCGCCAAACTCTGAACATTTCAGCAGTTTAGCGCCATCCATCAGGCGTTCGAAATCGTAAGTTACGGTTTTCGCGTTGATTGCACCGCTCATACCTTTAACGATCAGGTCTGCCGCTTCGAACCATTCCATATGACGCAGCATCATTTCTGCAGACAGGATGATAGAACCTGGGTTCACTTTATCCTGGCCTGCATATTTTGGTGCAGTACCGTGGGTCGCTTCGAACAGTGCGCATTCGTCACCGATGTTAGCGCCTGGTGCGATACCGATACCGCCAACCTGAGCGGCCAGGGCGTCGGAAATGTAGTCACCGTTCAGGTTCATACACGCGATAACATCATATTCAGCAGGACGCAGCAGGATCTGTTGCAGGAATGCATCAGCGATTACGTCTTTCACCACGATCTCTTTGCCGGTGTTAGGGTTTTTCAGTTTAACCCATGGGCCGCCATCGATAAGCTCACCGCCGAACTCTTCACGCGCTAACTGGTAGCCCCAGTCTTTGAAAGCACCTTCGGTGAATTTCATGATGTTGCCTTTGTGAACCAGCGTTACGGAATCACGGTCATTGGTGATTGCGTATTCGATGGCTGCACGAACCAGGCGTTTGGTGCCTTCTTCAGAGCAAGGCTTGATGCCGATCCCACAATGTTCTGGGAAACGAATTTTCGTTACGCCCATTTCTTCGCGCAGGAATTTAATGACTTTTTCAGCTTCAGCGCTGTCAGCCTTCCACTCGATACCCGCATAAATATCTTCTGAGTTTTCACGGAAGATAACCATGTTGGTCAATTCTGGGTGTTTAACCGGGCTAGGAGTACCCTGGTAGTAACGCACCGGACGCAGACACACGTACAGGTCAAGTTGCTGACGCAGAGCAACGTTCAGAGAACGAATACCGCCGCCAACTGGCGTTGTCAGTGGCCCTTTAATGGCTACACGGTAATCACGAATCAGGTCCAGAGTTTCTTCTGGCAGCCAGACGTCCTGGCCATAAAGTTGGGTAGATTTTTCGCCGGTATAGATTTCCATCCAGGAAATTTTCCGCTCGCCTTTGTAGGCCTTCTGCACGGCGGCATCAACCACTTTAATCATAGCTGGCGTCACGTCCACACCAATACCATCACCTTCAATGAAAGGAATGATTGGGTTATGAGGAACATTCAGTTTGCCATCTTGCAGGGTGATCTTACTACCTTCCGCCGGAACTACTACTTTGCTTTCCATTAACCTCTCCTTCGAGCGCTTCTTTTTGTTAATGATTTGTAATGTGCGTGTCAATACTACTTGAATATCAGGCCCGCGCCAATCACTGGTGATTTCCGTTATAATGCGTTAATACCTAACGTCTGAAAACACTATGAATAAAACTTCTTTTAGAAATCACCCAGTTGAACGATTCAGCACACGACGTCCAGCCAAAAAAAAGTCTGTTGATGGACCGAAGCGGCTGGTTATCTTCAATAAACCCTACGATGTGCTACCGCAATTTACCGATGAAGCAGGTCGCAGCACGCTGAAAGATTACATCCCGTTACAAGGAATTTACGCGGCTGGCCGTCTTGACCGCGATAGCGAAGGTTTGCTGGTGTTAACCAATGACGGTGCATTACAGGCAAAACTGACGCAACCTGGCAAACGCACCGGTAAAGTTTATTTCGTGCAGGTAGAAGGCTTACCCACGGAATATGCTCTGGAATCACTGCGCAAAGGTGTGACGCTAAACGATGGCCCTACCCTGCCCGCGGGCGTTGAACTGGTTGAAGAACCCCAGTGGTTATGGGCGCGAAATCCGCCCATTCGTGAGCGCAAAGCTATCCCAACAAGTTGGCTGAAAATCACCTTATATGAAGGCCGAAACCGACAAGTACGACGGATGACGGCCCATGTGGGTTGCCCAACGCTGCGCCTGATACGTTTTGCGATGGGTTTTCTGGAGCTCGCTGATTTGGCACCGGGTGAATGGCGGGAAATTCCGCTGAATTTGAAACAGGGTGATTAACGATGTTTAAACCGCACGTTACTGTCGCTTGCGTGGTTCAGGCGCAGGGGAAATTTCTGGTCGTAGAAGAGACTATCAACGGCAAAGCGTTGTGGAATCAGCCTGCCGGGCATCTGGAAGCTGACGAAACGCTGCTTGAGGCCGCTTGCCGCGAATTATATGAAGAAACCGGTATTCGCGCCGAGCCACAGACGTTTATCCGCATGCACCAGTGGATAGCGCCGGATAAAACGCCGTTCTTGCGTTTCTTGTTTGCCATCGATCTTGAAGAACAACTTCCCACCACGCCGCATGATAGCGATATCGATCGCTGCTTATGGCTGGATCCGCAACAAATTGTTAACGCAGGAAATTTGCGCTCGCCATTAGTCGCTGAAAGTATCCGCTGCTATCAAAGCGCCGAACGTTATCCGCTCAGCATGCTGGGCGCATTCAATTGGCCGTTTAGTTAGGGGTGCCAGGCCCGGTGATGCGTGATAGAATATGCCGCCTTTAAGTTCAATGTCGTGAGTTACTCCAATGTCTGAAAGCCCAAAAAAAGTGATCGTCGGGATGTCCGGCGGTGTCGATTCCTCCGTTTCCGCTTACTTGTTGCAACAACAAGGTTACAAGGTGGAAGGCCTGTTCATGAAGAACTGGGAAGAGGACGATGGCGAGGAGTACTGTACTGCTGCCGCTGATTTAGCGGATGCACAAGCCGTTTGCGATAAACTCGGCATTGAGCTGCACACTGTAAACTTTGCCGCAGAATACTGGGATAACGTGTTTGAACACTTCCTGGAAGAGTACAAAGCCGGGCGCACCCCAAACCCGGATATTCTGTGCAATAAAGAAATCAAATTTAAAGCCTTCCTCGAATTTGCCGCCGAAGATTTAGGTGCCGATTACATTGCCACCGGTCATTACGTGCGTCGAGAAGATGTGGACGGTAAAAGTCGCCTGCTGCGTGGGTTAGACAGCAACAAAGATCAAAGCTACTTCCTCTATACGCTAGGACACGAGCAAATTGCGCAAAGCCTGTTCCCAGTTGGCGAGCTTGAGAAGCCAGAAGTGCGGCGTATTGCGGAAGAGTTAGACTTGATCACCGCGAAGAAAAAAGACTCCACCGGCATCTGTTTCATCGGTGAGCGCAAATTCCGCGAATTCCTTGGCCGTTACCTGCCAGCGCAACCGGGTAAAATCGTTACTGTTGATGGCGAAACTATCGGCGAGCATCAGGGCTTGATGTACCACACACTGGGTCAGCGTAAAGGCCTGGGCATCGGCGGCACCAAAGATGGTAGCGAAGATCCGTGGTATGTAGTCGATAAAGACGTTGAGAACAATATTCTGGTGGTCGCGCAGGGTCATGAGCATCCTCGTTTGATGTCAGTTGGCCTGATTGCACAACAACTGCATTGGGTTGACCGTGAAACGTTGACCGAGCCGTTGACTTGTACCGTGAAAACTCGCTACCGCCAGAACGATCTTCCTTGTGTTATCACGCCATTGGATGCGGATCGCATTGAAGTGCGTTTTGAAGAACCCGTTGCCGCCGTCACTCCAGGCCAGTCTGCCGTGTTCTATCTCGGCGAAGTGTGCCTCGGTGGTGGTGTTATTGAGCAGCGTCTGCCGCTCACAATTTAAGAATATACCCTTTAGATTTCGAGTTGCAGGTTGGCGGCCATGGAGCAAATCCCCAAGAGCTTACTTGAGTGAGTAACAGGGGTTTGTGAGTGCAGCCAACGCCCCTCCAGCTTGAAAGATAACGGGTAAAACAAGGACGAAACCCTCGTGGCCAAAAATTACTATGACATCACCATTGCATTGGCAGGGATCTGCCAGTCTGCCCGTCTGGTTCAGCAATTGGCTCACCAGGGGCACTGTGATAACGATGCGCTTCATGTTTCGTTGAATAGTGTCATTGACCAAAATCCAGGCTCCACGCTGGACGTTTTTGGTGGTAACGAAGCCAACCTGAAACTTGGCCTCGAAACCTTGCTCGGCGTGTTGAACGCCAGTAATCGCCAGGGCATGAACGCTGAGCTGACGCGCTACACGTTGAGCCTGATGGTGCTGGAGCGTAAGCTTCACGGCAGCAAGGGTGCAATGGACACACTCGGCTCACGTATTTCTGGCTTACAACGTCAGCTTGAACATTTCGATCTCGAGTCCGATACGCTACTGAGCGCCATGGCAGGGATTTATGTTGATGTCATCAGCCCGCTTGGCCCGCGGATTCAGGTTACCGGTTCCCCTGCTGTGCTGCAAAGCGCACAGGTGCAAAGTAAAGTCCGCGCCTCGTTGCTGGCCGGTATTCGCGCCGCCGTGCTATGGCACCAGGTGGGCGGTGGACGCTTGCAGTTAATGTTTTCTCGTAGTCGCCTGTGTGCTCAGGCCAAACAAATTCTTGCTCAATGTTAACCTCTCTGGAGTTGTAACTTATGGAATTATCCTCACTGACCGCCGTATCCCCTATTGATGGACGTTACGGTGACAAAGTCAGCGCTCTGCGCGCTATTTTCAGCGAATTTGGTCTGCTGAAATTCCGCGTACAAGTCGAAGTACGTTGGCTTCAAAAACTGGCCACGCACGCAGCGATCAAGGAAGTTCCTGCTTTTGACGCAGACGCAATCGGTTACCTTGATAAAATTGTTGACCAGTTCAGTGAAGAAGATGCCGCACGCATCAAAACCATTGAACGCACCACCAATCATGACGTCAAAGCGGTTGAGTATTTTCTGAAAGAAAAAGTGGCGGCCGTCCCTGCCCTGCATGCGGTATCTGAATTCATTCACTTCGCCTGTACCTCAGAAGACATCAACAACCTGTCCCACGCTTTGATGCTGCAAACCGCGCGTAAAGATGTGGTGCTGCCGTACTGGCGCCAGGTTATCGACGCGGTCAAAGACCTGTCAGTTCAGTATCGCGACATTCCTCTGCTTTCCCGTACCCACGGCCAGCCTGCGACCCCATCTACCATGGGTAAAGAGATGGCGAACGTGGCATACCGTATGGAGCGCCAGTTCCGTCAGTTAGAGAAAGTAGACATTCTGGGCAAAATCAACGGCGCAGTCGGCAACTATAACGCCCATATGGTGGCGTATCCGGAAGTTGACTGGCACCAGTTCAGCGAGGAGTTTGTGACTTCTCTGGGCATCCAGTGGAACCCGTACACCACGCAGATCGAACCACACGATTACATCGCTGAATTGTTCGATTGCATCGCCCGTTTCAACACTATTCTGATCGACTTTGATCGTGACGTTTGGGGTTACATCGCTCTGAACCACTTCAAGCAGAGAACGATTGCGGGCGAAATCGGTTCTTCCACCATGCCGCACAAAGTGAACCCAATCGACTTCGAAAACTCCGAAGGTAATCTGGGCCTGTCTAACGCGATGCTGCAACACCTGGCGAGCAAACTGCCGGTTTCCCGCTGGCAGCGCGACCTGACTGACTCCACCGTGCTGCGTAACCTCGGTGTTGGTATTGGCTACGCGCTGATTGCCTACCAGTCCACATTGAAAGGTGTGAGCAAACTGGAAGTGAACCGTGACCGCCTGCTGGCCGAACTGGACCTCAACTGGGAAGTGCTGGCTGAGCCAATTCAGACCGTGATGCGTCGTTACGGTATTGAAAAGCCGTACGAGAAGCTGAAAGAACTGACTCGCGGTAAGCGCGTCGATGCTGAAGGCATGAAACAGTTTATCGACAGCCTCGAGTTGCCAGAAGAAGAGAAAGTTCGCCTGAAAGAGATGACTCCGGCTAACTATATTGGCCGCGCCATCACGATGGTTGACGAGCTAAAATAACGCCTCCAACGCCACCCTTCGCGGTGGCGTTTTTACGTCCCCCCTGTTTACTCTCGGTTTATGCCCTCTGTTCGATAATTAGCGTTAAACTATCAATGCCATTTATATATTGAGGAAATACGATGCGAGTTCTGGTCGTGGAAGATAATGCTCTGTTACGTCACCACCTCAAGGTTCAGTTGCGTGAGTCCGGCCATCAGGTTGATGCAGCTGAAGATGCCAAAGAAGCAGACTATTTCCTGAGTGAACACACCCCCGATATTGCGATTGTCGATTTAGGTTTACCCGACGAAGACGGTTTGAGCCTGATTCGTCGCTGGCGCAGCCACGATGTGACCCTACCCATTCTGGTACTCACCGCACGTGAAGGTTGGCAGGATAAAGTCGAGGTGCTGGGCGCGGGTGCCGATGATTACGTCACCAAACCCTTCCATCTGGAAGAAGTGATTGCCCGCATGCAGGTGCTGTTGCGCCGCAACAGTGGGCTGGCTTCGCAGGTCATTTCTCTGCCGCCTTTCCAGGTGGATTTATCGCGACGTGAATTGCTTATCAACGACAATCTGATCAAGCTCACCGCTTTCGAATACACCATTATGGAAACGTTGATCCGCAATAATGGCAAAGTGGTCAGCAAAGATTCGTTAATGCTCCAGCTTTATCCCGATGCTGAACTGCGTGAGAGCCACACCATCGATGTTTTAATGGGGCGCTTGCGTAAAAAGATTCTGGTTGAATATCAGCATGATGCTATCACCACAGTCCGTGGTCAGGGCTATCGTTTCGATCTGCGTTAATCATGAAATTCATCCGACATTTTTTACCGTTATCGTTACGGGTCCGTTTTTTACTCGCAACGGCTGCCGTCGTGATGGTGCTATCACTGGCCTATGGTGTGGTGGCGCTGGTGGGTTACAGCATTAGCTTTGATAAAACATCTTTCCGTTTACTGCGCGGGGAGAGCAACCTGTTTTATACCCTCACGACTTTCGAAAATGGCCAGATTAATGTTGTCCTTCCAGAAAACCTGAATCTGAAAACCCCGACCATGGCCCTCATCTATGATGACAAGGGGAAGTTGTTATGGAAACAGCGTGACGTGCCGCATGTGCTGCAACAAATTAAGCAAGAGTGGCTCAGCAGCAATGGTTTTCACGAGCTGGAAGCGAATTTTGATACCAGCCACGCCTTGCTGGCTAACGACGCAATGCTACAGACTCAGCTAAAAGATTTTTATGATGGTGATTATAGCGATGATGTCAGTCACTTCATTGCCGTTAATAAGTACCCAGCGACAGGGAAATTGCCCGCCTTAACCATCGTAGTTGTCGATACTATTCCTATCGAGTTAAAACGCTCGTATACGGTCTGGGGCTTGTTTGCCTGTGTTTTTCTTGCCAACCTGTTGCTGGTCGTACCGTTACTTTGGTTCGCCGCGCGTTGGAGTTTGCGCCCTATCGAACATCTGGCGAAAGAAGTGCGCGAGCTTGAAAAGCATGACCGTGACAGCCTGAATCCCGAAACGACACGCGAGCTGACAAGCCTTGTGCGCAATCTTAATCGCCTGTTACGTACCGAACGCGACCGCTATGACAAATACCGCACCACATTGACGGATTTAACCCACAGCCTGAAAACGCCGCTGGCGGTGTTGCAAACCACCCTGCGTTCATTGCGTACCGGCAAACAAAATATCGAAGAAGCTGAGCCGGTGATGCTTGAGCAAATCAGCCGTATTGCTCAGCAAATTGGCTACTATTTGCATCGCGCCAGTATGCGCGGTGACAGCCCGTTACTGGGCCGCGAACTTCATCCCGTGGCTCCGTTACTCGACAGCCTCTGTTCGGCGCTCAATAAGGTGTACCAGCGCAAAGGCGTGAATATCACATTGGATATCTCGCCGGAAATCACGTTCGTGGGTGAGAAAAACGATTTCATGGAAGTGATGGGCAACGTGCTGGATAACGCCTGCAAATATTGCCTTGAATTTGTTGAGATCTCCGGTCGCCAGCTGGATGACACACTGCATTTATTCGTTGATGACGATGGCCCTGGCATCCCTGAAAGTAAACGCAGCCTGGTGTTTGACCGTGGGCAACGCGCTGATACCCTGCGCCCAGGCCAGGGTGTGGGTTTATCCGTCGCCCGTGAAATCGTAGAACAGTACGACGGCCAGATCCAAACCTCGAGCTGCGAACTGGGTGGCGCGCGCATGGAAGTGATTTTTGGGCGTCAGCGTCCAGACCGAGCAGAAGATTGAAAATACTCCCGTAACAAGCGGCACCATCCGTTATAATCCTCGCAGGCTCATTCACCTGCCGGATAATAATATGGACTATCAACTCGACCTAAATTGGCCCGATTTTATTGAGAACTACTGGCAAAAACGACCAGTCGTATTAAAACGTGGCTTCAAAAACTTCATCGACCCTATCTCTCCAGATGAACTGGCCGGCCTTGCTATGGAAAACGAGGTGGACAGCCGCCTGGTTAGCCATCAGAACGGCAATTGGCAAGTTAGCCACGGTCCATTCCAAAGCTTTGACCATCTGAGTGAAAACAACTGGTCACTACTGGTCCAGGCGGTTAACCACTGGCACGAACAAAGTGCCCGATTAATGCGCCCATTCCGCGCGCTGCCAGACTGGCGAATTGACGATTTAATGATTTCTTTTTCGGTCCCTGGTGGTGGCGTTGGCCCTCATTACGACCAGTACGATGTATTTATTATTCAGGGCGTTGGCCGCCGTCGCTGGCGTGTAGGGGAAAAAGCGCCTCTGAAACAGCACTGCCCGCATCCTGACTTACTGCAAGTTGAACCGTTCGACGCCATTATCGACGAAGAACTCGAGCCGGGTGATATTATCTATATTCCGCCTGGTTTCCCGCATGAAGGTTACTCGCTGGAAAACTCGATGAATTACTCTGTCGGTTTCCGCGCACCCAGTGGCCGTGAGTTAATTAGCGGTTTTGCTGATTACGTGCTGCAACGCGAATTAGGCAGCCAGCGTTATACCGACCCTGATGTGCCTGTGCGCCAGCATCCTGCGGATGTTCTGCCACAGGAAGTGGACAGCTTGCGTAACATGATGCTGGAGCTTATTAATCAGCCTGAGCATTTTAAAACTTGGTTTGGTGAGTTTATTACTCAGTCACGTCATGAACTGGATGTCGCGCCACCAGAACCGCCCTATCAGCCTGATGAGATTTACGACGCCCTGAAACAGGGTGACGCGATTACTCGTTTAGGTGGGTTACGCGTGCTGCGTATCGCCGATGAGATTTACGTCAACGGCGAGAAGATTGACAGCCCGCACCGCCCAGCCCTTGAAGCACTGGCAAGCAACATCACGCTGAAAGCAGAAATGTTTGGTGATGCGCTAGAAGACCCGTCGTTCCTGGCGATGCTGGCAGCACTGGTGAACAGCGGGTACTGGTACTTCGAGGATTAATGCCCTCTCCCGCCTTCTCAGTTTATACCCGTTAGCATTCGAGTTGCAGGTAGGCGGCAAGGGAGCAAAACCCCAGGAGCTTACTTAGGTAAGTGACTGGGGTTTGTGAGTGCGGCCAACACCCCTGCAGCTTGAAGGATGACGGGTATTTAATGAATGCCCAGCACAACCTCACCATCTATCATTGCCAGCCCAGTCGCGGTGCGGATAAAACGCGGCGCTTTCAAATCCTCAGCCAGCATGCTCAGCAATTCAAACAACAATCCGCTGATGTGCTCCTGTTTTTCCAGCGAGACTTGTTGGTTTAGTAACACCATAGTTAATGCGGAACAATAATCACAGGTTGTATCTGAATCAGTTGAGAGTGGACGGCGATATTCATCAACATGATTTTCCTTCACCGTTAATTGTTCAATAAGATGTTTTGGCAACGGCGATTTTAAAACCACCTTCAACACATTCAACCCTGCCAATAAACGCCCACACAGCGCTATATATTCAGCGTGGTTATCAGTTTCAATTAATTCATCAGCGTAACGCTGGCAAATATCCAGCACCTGAAATAAATCGTGCGTGTCACCCAGTGGGAATTTCAACAAGGCTGCGATACTCCCTGCAATAACAGATTGATTATCAGTAATTTCAGCGCAAACAAATGTGTTACTATCGGCGATAGCCATAGCGTTACTCCTAAACAGTTTATAACGTTTGTGGTTAGCCCTCGTTTGGTGTTACAGCACCAGGCGGGGGCGATTCATTTATACCCTTTATACTTCGAGTGCACCGGTGTTGGCGTGCCAGCTCAATGCAACTCGAATTACTTTGGGTATAAGGTAATATTGTTTTCTATCCACTTACCTTCTGCTAAAAGCACTGTACAAGTCAACAGTAGAACCCAGGTTAATTATTGGAAACCAAAAATCTTCGGCGTGAGTCACAATTAGATGAAAAATTAGACAAGGGATTACATAGAGATATTAATTCTATAAATTAGTTTTTCTGTTTTTATATAAAGACAGAATTAAAGGCGTAATTTACCCAGTATTGAAATAAGGGGCGCTTGTGAAAGAGATCAATGTTTTTAACGCTTTGATGGTCGCAAACAACTATCCAGTAGCTAAACCAATAACCCAAAATACAATGGCAGATTTGATACGAAACAGCCCACCATCGGTGTGGGATGCAAATAAAAAACCCGCCTATACCGACGTGCAGCGCCTTCTTATCACACGGCAAGACTACGCCCATATGTTCGAGTTAATGGATGGGTTGGAGTACAACGGATTGACGTTTTACGGTCTTGCCCAAGCTGAAAACGGGGAGCCTTTATGGTCCAATATTTTCATCCGTAATTTTGATGTGCGAGAGAACGATATATATGTTGATCCAAACCTGTCTGACAAGGTGGTGATCGGAGAGGATGGTATGTCGGTATTCACGTATAGCTTTGCTGCCGACCACTTTGAAATCCGCGATAGGGTATCAACCGACTACGTTATCGAAACGCATGATCAATTCAGCGACTTCCTGTCCGCCGCTTTGAATACGGTAAAATGATAGTTGGCTAAGCGCGAGCTATGTCCATTTTAGAAGTCTGAAAACGGAATGGGTGCCGGAGAATGGATACGTTAATTTTAGCGAAACCAGCACAGCGATAATAAATTACATCACATGATTCTGGCACTATATTCGTAATCAGTCAGCGCATACCCTGAATCACTTAAAGTGTAATTCTCAGGGTGCGAATGACTATATTTGGCATTAAACAGACTGTTAACCATAAGCAATTACAACATAGGGGCTCCCGCCCCTTTATATTTTCTACCGTCCCAACCCGCAATTGGCTATGTTAGCTCTGCTT
>NZ_DATERI010000166.1:0-52289 GCF_035271705.1 Buttiauxella sp. | reverse complement strand
CTCTTTACCCGCGACGACGGTAGAGACGATGTGGGCATTCTTCCACAGGTAATCACGCACTTTAGCGAGCAGGGCGGCGTCTTCAGAGAAACGCTCCATCAGAATGTAGCGCGCGCCGTCGAGGGCGGCTTTGGTGTCCGCAACGCCTTTGTAAGCGTCGATAAATTTCGCCGCTTCGGTATCGGGATCGTGGGACGGCTCGTTCCACAGCAGGTCGGCCAGCGGCTCAAGACCCGCTTCAATCGCAATCTGCCCACGCGTGCGGCGCTTCGGTTTATACGGCAGATAGAGATCTTCGAGTTCGGTTTTGCTCAGGGTGCCATTGATGGCGTTTTCCAGCTCGCTGGTCAGCTTGCCCTGTTCGCCAATGGATTTGAGGATTGCCTGCCGACGTTCTTCCAGCTCGCGCAAATAACCCAGGCGCGTTTCCAGGTTACGCAGCTGCGTGTCATCCAGACCACCGGTGACTTCCTTACGATAGCGTGCAATAAACGGCACGGTATTGCCTTCATCCAGCAGGCGAACGGCAGCATCCACCTGTTCGTTTCTGGCATGAAGTTCACTTGCAATAATGCGGCAGAGAGAATCATTCATCATGGGTTTGTCATCTGGTGAATTCAAAATTTCAGGGGATAGTTATACGGATTGAAGGGTAAAAATACCAGCCACAGCACCTTGTCGACGAGGAATCGGACAGTTCTGTTGTTGGCCTGTGGCCTATTTCTACCCTTCATACTTCAAGTTGCAGATGTGTTGGCTGCTCTCGTTCACCCGAATCACTTACCAGAGTAAGGTCATCGGGATTCTCGCTATTACCACCTTTCTGCATCTTGAATTATTTGGGTATCACATACTCGATTTCATTGATATACCACTGGGCTTCACCCGCTGGAGTTTGTACCACAGCCAGATCGCCCACTTCTTTTTTCAGTAGAGCTCGGGCCATAGGGGAGTCGATAGAGATGTAATCTCTGCGCCCAAAGATTTCGTCGTACCCAACGATGCGAAAACGCAGTGTATTTCCTTCATCATTTTCAATCTCGACCCATGCGCCAAAAAACACTTTGCCTTCTTGTTGTGGCGAATAGTCGACAATCTTTAATTGTTCGAGGCATTTTGTGAGATAACGCACTCTACGATCTATTTCTCGTAGTCTTTTTTTGTTGTACTGGTAGTCGGCATTTTCACTGCGATCGCCAAGACTTGCCGCCCAGGTAACCTTTTTAGTCACCTCTGGACGCTCTTCTCGCCACAAAGTGTCCTTTTCTTGTTTTAGCTTTTCATAGCCTTCACGGGTTATTAATGGCGTTTTCATCATCAAGCCTTGAATGGGTAGCACAATTAAGGTGATTTAAACCGAAATATCAGGGTGATGGCAATCCCGGAGATTTGCGAATCGGCTCATTTTTTGGTTAAAAAGAGTCTATAACCATCTGTTTAATATGCTTTGTAACAATTTCGACTAGAATATATACCAGATTTAACTGGTCGTAACCTCGCAGTTTTTTAAGAATACGCACTCACTGTTCGAGCCTTTGGGAGTATAAGAATGCAAGAGAACTATAAGATTCTGGTCGTGGATGACGATATGCGCTTACGTGCGCTGCTAGAACGTTATCTCACCGAACAAGGCTTCCAGGTCCGTAGCGTTGCTAACGCAGAACAGATGGATCGCCTGCTAACTCGTGAGTCCTTCCATCTGATGGTGCTTGATCTGATGTTGCCGGGCGAAGATGGCTTGTCTATCTGCCGCCGTTTGCGCAGCCAAAGCAACCCAATGCCAATTATTATGGTCACCGCGAAAGGCGAAGAAGTTGACCGTATCGTTGGGTTGGAAATTGGTGCTGACGACTACATTCCTAAACCATTTAACCCACGCGAACTGCTGGCCCGTATCCGCGCGGTTCTGCGCCGTCAGGCTAACGAACTGCCAGGTGCGCCTTCTCAGGAAGAAGCGGTTATCGCCTTTGGTAAATTTAAACTGAACCTCGGTACCCGTGAGATGTTCCGTGAAGATGAACCTATGCCATTAACCAGTGGTGAATTTGCGGTGCTGAAAGCACTGGTGAGCCATCCGCGCGAGCCGTTATCACGCGATAAACTGATGAACCTGGCGCGTGGTCGTGAATACAGCGCGATGGAACGTTCTATCGACGTGCAGATTTCTCGTCTGCGTCGCATGGTTGAAGAAGACCCTGCACATCCACGCTATATCCAGACCGTTTGGGGCCTGGGCTACGTATTCGTGCCGGACGGTTCTAAGGCATGAAGCGAGTCCGCTTCTCCCCCAGAAGCTCGTTTGCCCGCACGCTGTTACTGATCGTTACCTTGCTGTTTGTCAGCCTGGTGACGACCTATATTGTGGTGTTGAACTTCGCTATTCTGCCGAGCTTGCAACAGTTTAATAAGGTTCTGGCTTACGAAGTTCGTATGCTGATGACCGATAAACTGCAACTTGAAGATGGCACGCAACTGGTGGTTCCGCCTGCGTTTCGGCGTGAAATCTACCGCGAGTTGGGGATCTCTTTGTATTCCGATGAAGCGGCGGAAGATGCGGGGTTGCGCTGGGCGCAGCATTACGAATTCCTCAGTCATCAAATGGCGCAGCAATTGGGTGGCCCAACAGAAGTTCGTGTTGAGGTTAACAAGAGTTCGCCCGTTGTCTGGCTGAAGACGTGGCTGTCGCCAAATATCTGGGTTCGTGTCCCACTGACTGAAATTCATCAGGGCGATTTCTCGCCGCTGTTCCGCTACACGCTTGCGATAATGTTGCTCGCGATTGGTGGTGCGTGGCTGTTTATTCGTATCCAGAACCGACCCTTGGTTGACCTCGAGCATGCCGCTTTGCAGGTCGGTAAAGGCATTATTCCGCCACCATTGCGCGAATACGGCGCCTCAGAGGTGCGTTCGGTTACCCGTGCTTTCAATCATATGGCCGCCGGTGTGAAGCAGCTCTCCGATGATCGCACGCTATTAATGGCGGGCGTCAGCCACGATTTGCGTACACCACTCACTCGTATTCGTCTGGCAACAGAAATGATGAGTGCAGAAGATGGTTATCTCTCTGAGTCGATTAACAAAGATATCGAGGAGTGTAATGCGATAATCGAGCAGTTTATCGATTACCTGCGCACCGGGCAGGAGATGCCATTGGAAACCGCCGATCTTAATAGTGTGTTGGGTGAAGTGGTGGCTGCAGAAAGTGGCTATGAGCGGGAAATTGATACCAACCTTCAGGCGGGCGAATTGCTGGTTAATATCCATCCGTTGTCCATCAAACGTGCGGTAGCCAATATGGTGGTGAACGCCGCGCGATACGGCAATGGCTGGATCAAGGTAAGCAGTGGCGGCGAGCTAAACCGCGCCTGGTTCCAGGTAGAGGATGACGGCCCAGGGATTAAACCCGACCAGTTGAAGCATCTGTTCCAGCCGTTTGTACGCGGCGATAGTGCGCGTAGCACCAGTGGCACCGGTTTGGGGCTGGCTATCGTGCAGCGTATTATCGACAACCATAATGGCATGCTGGATATCGGCGCCAGCGAACGCGGTGGTCTGCGGATAAGGGCTTATTTGCCGTTACCGATGAAGAAATCTCCTCAACCTCTCAGTAGCGAGAGGGAATAAAAAAAAGCCCTCTCGTTATTGAGAGGGCTTTAAACTTTCTAACGCCTGGGCTAATTAAATCTTCGGCCCTGCGCTCACCAGCGCTGCACCCGCAGGGGTGTCAGTGTATTTCTCAAAGTTTTCGATAAACAACTTAGCCAGTTGTTCTGATTTTTGCTGCCACAGTTCTGGGGACGCATAGGTTTTACGTGGGTCCAGAATGTGGGAGTCAACGCCAGCCAATGCTGTCGGAACGGCAAGTCCAAAGATCGGCAGTGTGAAGGTTTCGATGTCGTCCAGCGAACCATCCAAAATCGCATCAATAATCGCGCGCGTGTCTTTGATAGAGATACGTTTGCCTGTACCGTTCCAGCCAGTGTTAACCAGATAAGCCTGAGCGCCCGACGCCTGCATGCGTTTCACCAGCACTTCTGCGTACTGCGTTGGGTGCAAAGACAAGAAGGCGGCACCGAAGCAGGCTGAGAAAGTTGGAGTCGGTTCCGTCACGCCACGTTCAGTACCCGCCAGTTTAGCGGTAAAGCCCGACAGGAAGTGATACTGCGTTTGATTTGCCGTCAGGCGTGAAACCGGAGGCAGAACACCAAATGCATCAGCGGTCAGGAAGATAACTTTGTTAGCATGGCCCGCTTTAGAAACAGGTTTAACGATGTTATCGATATGGTAAATCGGGTAGGAAACACGGGTGTTTTCGGTTTTAGATGCATCATCAAAATCAATCGAGCCGTCGTCGAGAACGGTTACGTTTTCCAGCAGAGCATCACGGCGAATCGCGTTAAAGATTTCCGGTTCAGCTTCTTTGGATAAACGAATGGTTTTCGCGTAGCAACCCCCCTCGAAATTGAACACACCGTCGTCGTCCCAGCCATGTTCGTCATCGCCAATCAGGCGGCGTTTTGGATCGGTAGAAAGCGTGGTTTTACCGGTGCCAGACAGGCCAAAGAACACCGCGACATCACCTTCTTCACCTACGTTTGCTGAGCAGTGCATAGAAGCAATGCCTTTCAACGGCAGCAGGTAGTTCATGATAGAGAACATACCTTTCTTCATTTCGCCACCGTACCAGGTCCCGCCAATCAGTTGCACGCGTTCGGTAAGGTTAAAAGCGACGAAGTTTTCAGAATTCAAACCCTGCTCTTTCCATTGTGGGTTAGTGCATTTCGCACCGTTCATCACCACAAAGTCAGCTTCGAAGGTTTCTAACTCTTCGTCAGTAGGACGGATGAACATGTTCTTAACGAAATGAGCTTGCCAGGCCACTTCAGTAATAAAACGCACGGAGAGGCGGGTGTCTGGGTTTGCACCGCAGAAAGCATCAATAATGAAGAGGCGTTTACCAGAAAGTTGCTGGGTGACGAGGCCTTTCAGATGCTGCCAGGTCTCTTCACTGAGCGGTTTATTGTCGTTTTTGCCTTTGCCATTATCCGCCCACCAAAGGGTATCGCGCGTTGTAGCGTCACGGACAATGTATTTATCTTTTGGGGAACGTCCGGTAAAAATACCGGTATCAACAGAAATCGCACCGAGATTTGTTTCTATGCCGCGCTCAAAACCTTCCAGATTGGGATCTAATTCTTCGTGGTACAAGGTGTCGTAATCAGGGTTATAAATCACTTCACTTGCGTCATGAACTCCATAAGCCTTGAGATCTTGCGGGGTTATACCTTTAACTCGCATTTCACTACTCCTTAGCCAATTTGTACTGCTTGAGATTGTAGGGTTGTTTATTGGTTGTTAACCGCGACACCTATCATAGATTTGAGTATCCACTTGAATCTATCGCGCGGAAAACGCTGTGAATCGAGTCACAACGGGGGGAGAGTATGGCAGGAAATACTAGCAGGACAGGGATAATGTTCTGGAAATGTTAAAAAATAGTGCGATTAACGGACGGGGTGTGATTTAACACTCAAATATCAGATAAATGAAAGTAGAAGTGCCCTTCCATATGGGGAAGGGCAAAAAGTAATCAATGAACTTGCGGATTTGCCGGGGAGGCATTGTTGCGGATCTCAGCAATGTCCATTGCATTGAACACGTAGTGGCTGCCGCAGTAATCACAGTTCATGTCGATATCACCGTCTTCTGCAATGATGTTATTCACTTCTTCATCAGGCAGTGTTCTTAGGGCATCGGCACAGCGCTCACGTGAACAAGTACATTTAAATTCGACCATCTGCGGTTCGTAAAGTGTCACTTCTTCTTCGTGGTACAAACGCCACAGCACATCGTTGGCTGGTAACGTCAACAATTCTTCAGCCTTAATGGTTTCAGTCAGGGCCGCCAGGTGATTGAAATCATCTGCCTGAGCATCTTGCGCTGGAAGAACTTGCAACAGCATGCCGCCCGCAGCGGGTTTGCCGTCAACATCGCCGGTACGGATAAACAGACGTGTCGGTAGCTGCTCGGAACGTAAGAAGTAATCCTCCAGACAGGCTGCCAGAGTATCACCTTCAAGCCCAACTACACCTTGATAGCGCTCGCCTTCAGCCGGAGTAATCGTGATAACCAGATAGCCGTTACCCACCAGAGCTTTCAAATCCGCATCGGCAGGAATGTCACCTTTAAAACGCGCGACACCGCGCATTTGCTGGTTATTATTGCCGTTAATCACGGCAAGGTTCATTGGGCCATCACCCTGCAATTGCACGGTAATGTCACCATCAAATTTGAGGGTCGCAGTCAGCAGGCTAGTGGCGACCAGCAATTCACCGAGAATCGTTTTCACCGGGGCTGGGTAATCATGGTTTTCCATGATGTGCTGCCAGGTATCAGAAACCGTTACCAGTTCACCGCGGACGGCGAAGTTTTCAAACAGGTAACGATGTAATTGGTCTTGTTGAGCCATAATTTTCTCTCATGCATATGACAGCTATACCCGTCATCTTTCAAGTTGCAGATGTGTTAGCTGCTGTTGCTCACCCGAATCACTTACTTGAGTAAGCTCATCGGGATTCACTCGTTTGCTGCCTTCCTGCATCTTGAATTCTATTGGGTCTATTCGTTGCCACTGTGTTTAAATTTCATCAAATCACGACGCTCTTTTTTATCGGGGCGACGGTCGGGGTGGGGCATTGTCAGCGCATTCAGCTTGCGTGCCAGCGCCACTTTTTCCCGCTTAGTAATACTTTCTTCTGTCTCTTCATACAGCTGCGAGGCATCTGTGGCCGGGCGGCGTTGCTCGTTGATTGCCAGTACTTTGACGGTTTTCTCGTCATTGCCCTGACGTAGCGTCAACATGGCGTTCAGCTCAACGATTTTACTCGGCTTACTACGTTGGCCGTTGTAATGCACCTTGCCGCCTTCTACCATTTCCCGGGCAATCGCACGGGTTTTATAAAAACGCGCGGCCCACAGCCATTTGTCGAGACGTACACCTTCAGACGATTTTTCTTTCATCACGACTCCTTAAACATCAACTTCGGGAGTAGTCGGCGATAGTCGTTCAATGCCGGATGGCGTTGATAGGTTTTGTCGGCCTGGCCCGAATCGGGATTGGTCACGCCCAGGCAATAGCGAATGCCAAATTTTGCGGCGGAATCCAGAATCGGCTCGCTATCATCTATAAACAGCGTTTTTTCAGGTTCCAGTCCGGTATGTTTAGCAACAGCTTGCCACAACCGCTGATCTTCTTTAGGATAACCAAATGTGTGGGTGGAAAGTAATAAATCAAGGTGCTGAGCTAAACCGGTGTGTTCGAGTTTGACAGCCAGATTATGGGGATGCGCATTGGTCAGCAAAATACGGCGCTTACCGCAGGATTTCAGGGCGTCGAGGAACGGGACGGTATCTTCACGTAGTACCGCGTTTGGCCCTTGTGCGGTGGTCATCGCACAAATATCCAAACCCAGACGCTCACTCCAGTAATCCAGACAGTACCAGTTTAGCGTATGTTGCACGGCGTGATATTCCCGGGCGATCAGCTGATGTGCTTCATCAAGTGGAATCGCTCTTTGCTGGCTGACGCTTTCTGGTACCAATTTCTGCCAGAAGTGATTATCGAATGCGAGATCCAACAACGTGCCATCCATATCCAGCAAGACGGTATCGACATCTTGCCAGGCTATATCAATATGCATAGGGTTCGGGCCTGATAATAAAAGAAACTGCGTGACAGGTTAGCACAACCTGACACGCGAAGTTTAGAACAGCGGGCGTACAGCGGAGATCGCGGTAAGTGATGGATTCATGCAGTTGTCATAGTACTGCTGGATTTGCACCAGACGGTTGCGATTGCGGCGATAACGACGAATGGCCAGCGCACCGTTGACGAGCAGGCAAACAATCATGCTGATAAGCAACACAGTGGTACTGATATAACTCCACAAACTGCTGCTGTCCGGGACTCGATGCAGGGAAATATGCTTGGTACCGTTCGCATCCTGACGAATGCCGGTAATAATCCCTTCGGCTTTGAAAGGTGTTTTGAGGAGCATTTCGGCTAGCCGCTGGAACTCAGTCCATTGCTCTTGCGCCGGAATATCGTACAACGGAACGGGCGGTAAGGGCTGGTCCACCAGGTCGCCACCTTCGTCACTAATAATCACATATCCACCAGGTGCTGGGCTATTGAGAGCCTGTGCCGCGCGAGATGTTTCACGGACAATGAAGGGTGCCGTCGATGTGGTAACCAGATTGTCCAGCGACTCGGCACTGACTGGACGCAGCAAAACATTCACACCTGTGAGTTTTCCTGAATCCGCTTTTTTGGTCAGCGTATCCCAATCTTTAGTATTGCCCAGGTTCACCAACGCATTTTTCAGACGGATACATTCGTCATCATTGGTGCAGAGCGCCTGAGTTTTCAGAACAATACCGGCGAAATCATCCAGCAACACCATGCCTGATTTCTGAATGGCGCTGCGTAGCTGTGGGTTAACTTTTGAATCATCGCTGGTTTGCGGATGGATTTGCCCACCGACTGCCTGCGTCAACGCCGCGGCTTTATCTGTGATATCTGAATCCGGTACCGGCAGAGGCTGGGCGGTATTCCAGATAATTTGCGAACAGTCGAACGGCGTAAACGGGTAAGTCTGTCGCGTGCTGTAGGTATCTGGCGTGTGGATATTACACATACCCGTGCCGTTGACTTTTAACGTGTCACCCACTGTGAGTGTTGTTTTATCGAGCTCAGCCACTGTCTTTGCTTCGATAGTTTGCGCACCCGCCAACCAGGACATACTCAGTTTGAGTGGCATTTCTAACGGCACCCAGATTGCCAACATCGTCAGCACCAGTAAACTTCCAGCTGCAATCACCAGATTGCGCACCCAATGCTGAATAGGGAAGTTGCGAACTTCGTCATGCAACGAAAGAAAACGCCCCTGGCGAAGCACTTGGCGGTCGAGATAAATATCAATATCTGTTTTTTGGCCAAGATCCTGATTAACGTATGGTTGCCAGTGGGCGGGGTAGATCAGGTCGATTATGCCTAACGAGATATTGTTAATCTGCTCTTGATTAGATTCACCAAAAAGCCCCCAACGTTTTGGGGTGCCGCGCAAACAGTGAACTTCACGCAGTGCATTTTTTGCCGGAGGAGCAAATAAACCCCACAGACTCGCGGCCAGCAGCATAAAGGCGCCACCCACTAACCAGGGTAAAACGACCGATGGAGTCACCAGACACAAAAACAGCATCACAAATGCCACACAGATGAGGATAGCCTCGCGTAATCCATCGGGGCGGCTTAGCGCGTACTCTTCAGGTGTTTCCTGACGGATGTTCAGCAGCTCTATTTGTTCGCTTTCTTCGCCACGAATCGACGCCTGGCTATGAGGGCTCTTTTCCAGAGCGAAACCAAAGTTTTCACTGCTGTAGTCGATAAGTGTATGCCCGTTAAGGGAAATCACTAACGGCATGGATTCAGTACGAATCAGCTCAACGTAGTTATCGTTGGTAATGTACTGTTCCCAGAATGGAGGAAGATGCACCTCTACAGAATCGAGGTAGTAGCGCCACTTATTGGGATCGTCTGTGGATAAGCCATATCGGGTGATGGAACGGGTAAGCGAGAGCGCAGTGTTACTCAGCGCATTGAGGACCAGTTTGGTCGGCGCAGCACTGGCGCCAGAAGGCCCTACGATATCCTGGGTGCGGGCTAAAGAATCGATATAGTTTTCAATAGCGACACGTTCATCAGCGGTCAGCTTACGCGAGGTCGCGCCACTAAAAGATTGTGCTTGTGAGGCACGACTGCGTAAACGCAGGCTTCGCCAGATTAGCCACCCCGCAATTAAGATGCAGGCCAGCATAGCAGCTAAAAGAAGTAATAAGGTGCTCATGCTTTCCCCATCAAACACTCGTTTTTTTTATTAAAACGTAGCAAGTTGCACCCCGTACAGCATTCGGGCGTTCACTTACCCAAATCGCTTAACTACCTAAGTTCATCGAGACTTGTTCTCTTGCTGCCTCGCTGACACTCAAATTATGTTGGGCATAGAAGTAAATATCGGCAACTATGGCATCAATCTTGAGATATTTTTTTGCGCATAGACTGCTGTAACATAATGTTAGCAAAGCGACTTTGCGAGAAATATCAGCAAATTCCTATTTCAATTGCAACCTATTGACATGTAGCAGAGACTTTGAAAAATCATTTAAAGTTACAGGAATGTAAATAATATCGAATGTTCGTTGCGTGAGATATGTGGCATAACGCACAATGACGTACCTGCATTTACTTTTAGCCCAGCCACGATGAGTAAACCCTTACAAAAACCGACCATTTTACATGTTGAAACCGTGGCCCGTTCACGGCTGTTTAATGTCGAAACGGTGGACCTGGAATTTAGCAACGGTGTGCGCCGTGTCTATGAAAGGATGCGCCCGTCTGCGCACGAAGCTGTAATGATAGTGCCTATCATCGATAACCATTTGATTTTGATCCGTGAATACGCGGTTGGAACCGAATCCTATGAGCTTGGGTTCTCTAAAGGGTTAATCGATCCGGGTGAGACTGTCTTTGAAGCAGCGAATCGCGAGCTGAAAGAAGAGGTAGGATTTGGCTCTAATCAACTGACCTTCTTGAAAAAGTTGACGATGGCGCCCTCCTATTTTTCCAGCAAAATGAACATCGTTATTGCTGAAGATCTCTATCCTGAATCGCTGGAAGGTGACGAACCAGAAGAGTTGCCGCAAGTCCGTTGGCCGCTGGAATCGCTACTTGATTTGCTCGACGAAGAAGATTTTAGCGAAGCGCGAAATGTGAGTGCGCTTTTCTTGGTACGTGAATGGCTTAAAGAGAAGGGGCGTTTGTAAACCCGTTGATACAAGCATACCCAAACAACTTCAAGCTGCAGGAAGGCGGCAAGACCATCAGTCCCCAGGAACATAGATAATCATGTGACTGGGGCGAATGGGTGTTGCCAACTCATCTGCAGCTTGAAAGGCGACGGGTATATTAGAACAATTCGTGGCTTTCGCCGTTATCAATTAGCGTTGTACCCACTTCATGCACTGCTTGCTGTGTCGGTTGGGTACCTTCAATAAAGAACTCCGGACGACTACTCCCGCCATTGGCCAATTGCCCGGTATAACGGTCAATATTTACAGTGACGACGCCCGGTGGTGGTGTTAACGGTTCTTCCGGTACTCCTTCCAGAACAGCTTTCATAAAATCATCCCATGCAGGCTGAGCACTCTTTGCTCCACCCTCATAACCTGAGATTTGATCTTTAATCGCACCTGATGCGGATGTCCGTCCAAGGTCACGACGATGGTCATCAAAACCAATCCATACGGATGTCACGACACCCGGCCCGTAGCCTGAGAACCATGCGTCTTTTGAACTGTTGGTGGTACCTGTTTTGCCGCCAATATCATTCCGTTTCAGGTCACGGCTCGCACGCCAGCCGGTGCCTTGCCAACCGGGTTCGCCATAAATATTGGAGTTAAGCGCACTTTTGATCAGGAATGCCAATGGCGTGTTGATGACGTGCGGTGCGTATTCAGGCGGGCTGCTCTGCGCAACCAACTCGCTGTTCGCTTGTTCAAGCTTTGGCATTGGAACGTTGGCGTTCTGTTGTCCCTGAGACTGCGCGACGTCTTCGACATCCTGGTTTTCCAGCACGTTAGACTTCGGCGTGTCGCCGTAAATCACGGGGATATCACAATCCGGGCAGGCGACTTTCGGTTTCGCTTCAAAGATAGTGCCACCGATTTCATTCTCAATTTTTGAGATGTAATACGGGTCTACCAGGAAACCACCGTTAGCCATGACAGAATAACCGCGAGCGACTTGCATTGGCGTGAATGAGGCTGAGCCTAATGCCAGGGATTCGGTGTGAACAATGTTCTGCGCAGGGAAGCCAAAACGCTGTAGATATTCAGCCGCGTAGTCAACCCCCATCGCTCGCATCGCACGCACCATCACCACGTTCTTCGACTGGCCAAGACCCTGACGCAATCTGATTGGACCTGCATATTCTGGCGGTGAGTTTTTCGGACGCCAGTCGGAGCCCGCGCCCGCATCCCAGCGCGAAATAGGCACATCGTTCAGCACGCTCGCAAGCGTCAGGCCCTTATCCATCGCCGCGGTGTAAAGGAACGGTTTGATGTTGGAGCCCACCTGACGTAATGCTTGGGTGGCTCGGTTGAATTTGCTCTGATTGAAGTCAAAGCCACCAACCAACGCTACAACGGCACCGTCGTGTGGATTGATAGAAACCAGCGCGGAGTTCACATCCGGAACTTGCCCAAGCCACCAATTTTCATCAACTTTACGCACCCAGATTTGTTGCCCCGTTTGCACGACATCCGTCACTTTGCGTGGCGTTGGGCCTTGCGCGGTGTCTGAACGATATGGGCGCGCCCAGCGCATACCATCCATATCGATGGAAACGGCGCTACCGTCAGCCATCAATGCAGTCGCTTCTAATGGGGTTGCCTGGGTAATCACGGCAGGGAACAGCGGGCCGTAAGCGGGAAGATTCTTTAACGAATCGACAATCTTAGTTTTTTCCCACGGCGTTTCGCCCACTTTCCACAGCGCATTAGATGGGCCACGGTAACCATGACGCATATCGTAATCTATGACGTTATTGCGTACAGCTTGTTGAGCGGCTTGCTGAGTTTTACGCGTGATGGTGGTGTAAACCTTATAACCATCTTCGTAGGCTTTCTCGCCATAACGCGCCACCATATCCTGACGCACCAGCTCAGAAAGATACGATGCAGAGAAGGCGATTTCTGGGGCGTGATAGTTAGCCTCAATGAGCTGATTACGCGCTTCGTTGTACTGTGTTTGGGTAATATAGCTTTCGCTCAACATCCGCGATAACACGACATTACGACGAGAAACGGCACGTTCCATTGAGTAAAGTGGGTTAAAGGTTGACGGTGCTTTTGGCAAACCAGCAATGACCGCCATTTCGCTCAGCGTCAGTTGATCAATCGACTTACCAAAATAGACCTGGGCCGCGGCACCGACACCATATGCGCGGTAACCGAGATAAATCTTGTTGAGGTATAACTCGAGGATTTCATCTTTGGTCAGCAACTGCTCAATACGAATCGCCAGGAACACTTCTTTTATCTTACGAGTCAGAGTGCGTTCAGGGCTCAGGAAGAAGTTACGTGCCAATTGCTGCGTGATGGTACTTGCACCTTGAGATGCATGACCAGAAAACAGTGCCACACTGGCAGCACGGAAGATCCCAACAGGATCAACACCATGGTGCTCGTAGAAACGGCTATCCTCGGTCGCAATAAAAGCTTTCACCATAACGGGTGGGATTTGATTGAGCGTCACTGGAATACGGCGCTTCTCACCGTATTGAGCCATTAACTCACCATCAGCGCTATAAACCTGCATTGGGATCTGGAGCCGCACGTCTTTAAGCGTGGCGACATCAGGCAACTGCGGTTCAATAAATTTGTAGAGCCCGAAGATCGAGCCTGCTCCCAGCAGAATGCAACATACTGCAAGGATTAATAAATACTTTACGAACTTCACCTTAAATTTCCCATTACGTTTCCATTGGGCAGTTTATAAACAACCGCGCGGTAGTATAAAGGCAAGCCAGTGGCATTGGTATGGCATTTTCCTCGCAGGGCGATAAGGAGATCGTAATCATGATGTTCGCAACCTGGCAAATAGGCCTGGATATTCAACATGAAAGCATTCGTGCTGTGGCTGTTCAACGTCAGCGGCAAGGATGGCAGCTTCGGCATTGGTGGCAACTCCCCTTGCCCGAAGGAACCTTTCGCGACGGCTTGTTAACCAATGCTGAAGCATTCACTAAAGCTATGCTGGACTGGCGAAAAGAATTGCCGGTGCGCCATCAATTACGTGTTTCTTTCCCCACTCAGAGAACATTGCAACGCCCCGTTCCAGCCCCTGATAAACATCTGGCTGAATCTGCAAGTGAAGCGTATATCGCATCAGCAACCGCCCGGCAGCTGCAAATGACACCGGCGCAATTGTGCTGGGATTATTTAGCGTCACAAGATGTTGCTGACCCGCATCTGATCATAGCTGCGCGCCAGACAGATGTCGCCGCGTTGATAAAAAGTCTGGCCGCGGTAAAGCTCTATCCGGCCACGCTGACTCCAGGGGCGAGTGCATTACCGCTACTTATTGCACCGTGTCATTTGGAGAAGTGTGAGTATCTAGTGCATCGCGAAGGGAATCACTGGTTGTGGGCGTCTACCGAAATAACGCCACGCTGGGGATGGGCTGATACCCATACCGTGCCAACGATTATCGATTTTTGTCAGCAATTTAAAACCGAGCCGGAGAGGGTGGCACTGAGTTTCGCGCAACCGGAGTCACAGCCGGCGGGTTTTTTACCGTTGGATGCTTGGTCTGCACTATCACGCTTTCAACCACCATTACCGCGCCATGGTGGGATGTTTACGGTTGCGATAGGGCTGGCAATAGGCAGGGTGTCCCGATGAACGTACTGATTAATTTGCTGCCCTGGCGCCAGACACTACGCCAGAAGAGGGTGCGCCATTGGAGTGTCTTACTTGCTCTGGTTTTAATACTCGCACCGCTTTTAACAACAGGTTGGCGGCTGTTATCGGTATGGAAATTAAGCCAGCAGCAGACTCAACGTGAATACATGGCAAATATGCTCCCCGCATTGCAGTCCCTCTATCAGCAACGGTTGGGCTTAGATGAGCTGCGAAGAAAACGCCTGCGGTTGCAGCAAATTCGTGATGGGCAGCAACAGGCCGTGCAGATATGGGAGCAGCGATTGATCCGGCTGGCAGGTGGCTTACCTACTGGAGCCTGGCTGTCTTCTCTGAGCCTGCAAAAGGGGCGAATTGAGATTAAGGGGCACGCGACTGAGCTGGAAGACATGCGGAGGTTCGAACAGGAGCTCGCTCAGCTTGACGGTATTGCTGAAGTTAAGGCTGGCGCGCTTGAGCATGAATCACAAGGTGGATTTGGCTTCGGTTTCACACTCACGCTGTCTGAGGTGGTAAATGCCCTGGCTAATTGAACGCTGGTTGAGTGGGGCGCGTTGGGTTCGCGTCGTAACCTTTGCTTCCATAACCAGTATGGCCACGCTTGCCGCGGGGCTGTTGCTGTTACTGCCGCAGCACTCTCAAATTCAACAGCTGCAAGCGAACAGCGAGCAAATGGGTCAACAACTGGCGGAGTTAAGACACAAAATTCGGCAATTGACTGCACTTGAACAACCGATTTCCCCGTCGAATCCACCGTTGTTTTCCGTGACTGAGTTTGTCAGGCAAGCGGGCGGGCAATTAGTGAAGTGGCAGCCTGACGATAAAAGCGCTGTTCTGAACATACTGGTTCCATGGGAAAAACTGCCGGAATTATTCATACGGCTCGCTGAATATCGGATTGTGGCAGAACACTCGTTCACCATTACGGCACAAGGGGAGTTACTCAATCTGGTGCTGACCATGGAGTTTACCGATGATTCGTAGCATGGGTGGGTTGATATTGCTGGTCATCTCCTCGGCTTGGGCTCTACCTCCAAACCCGTTTCAGCCACATATTTCACCTTGCGACAGTCTGGCTGCCCAGCTTGGGAGTTGGGGACTAAAGGGCGTTATCAATTCAACTGAGACCAGCACGGCTTTGATGCTCAGCCCGCAAGGTGCATGGCGGCGAATTAAGTCAGATAGCGAACTCTTTAAAGGTGTGCAGATTGAAAGTGTGGGTGAGGGATTCGTCGTCGCAAAACTCGACCCTGGCTGCCCACTCTCTTCTTACCGCTGGGAAATCAAAGGAAAAGTACATGCAATGGATGCGGGCATTACTACTGACGCTGGTGCTGCCAATCACCAGCCAAGCCGATAAAGGTATTTCACTGGTGCTTGATGACGCACCCATAACCCAGGTGTTGCAGGCGCTGGCTGAAACTCAACACGTTAACCTGTTGATTGCCCCCGGAGTTGAAGGGGTGTTGTCGCTAAACTTAATCAATGTGCCGTGGAAACAAGCGTTTCAACTGGTGCTCAATAGCGCGGAGCTCAGCCAACAACGGGACGGCAACGTTATACAAATTCAGCCTAAGGCTCGCCAGCGGGAGCAGCAAATGCTAGCGATGGAACAGCGCAAACAACACATCCTCAATCAACCGATTTTGCAGCAGGTATTTGCCCCTCATCATGCCGAGGTTGAAGAGTTAGCCGCTGCGTTGAAGTCGGCAGGAACTAAACTGATAAGTCCCTTAGGCTACATCACGGTGGATAAACGAACTAACCGATTGATTGTGCATGATAATAAAGATGTGTTGAAACAGGTCGGTGCCTGGATTGCTGAAATGGATTTACCGATTGGGCAGGTCGAGATCGAAGCCCATATTGTGACCATCAACAAGGATAAGCTGCGTGAACTGGGCGTGAAATGGTCAACGGCGGAGCAAACCGGAGAAAGTAAAATCTATCAACCCACAGGAATCTCGGCCGATCTCTCAGTCGCAAGTGCGACGACAAAAATCGGCTTCAATATTGCCCGCATTGATGGTCGAATGTTGGAACTTGAGCTTTCAGCTCTGGAACAACAGCAACAACTGGAGATTATTGCCAGCCCTCGCTTGATGGCGGCGCATCAGCAGCCTGCCAGCATTAAACAAGGTACTGAGATCCCTTATCAGGTTTCTAGCGGTGAAAGTGGGGCAACTTCAATCGAATTTAAAGAGGCGGTTCTGGGGATGGAAGTGACGCCAACTATTCAGCCGTATGGCAACATTCGTCTAAAACTACGTATCAGCCAAAACATGCCGGGCAAAAGTATTCAGCAGGCTGATGGCGAAGTGTTGGCGATAGACAAGCAAGAGATAGAAACTGTGGTTGCCGTGAAAAATGGCGAAACCCTCGCACTGGGCGGGATTTTCCAGCAGCACAACAAAGACAGTAGTGATAGTGTCCCTCTGCTGGGCGCACTACCTCTAGTCGGTAGTCTGTTTCGCCATGATGCTAAAAATCATCAACGCCGAGAATTAGTGGTATTTATTACACCGCGGCTTATCCCTGTTCCGTAGTATTTTCGTTCAGCGGAGTGGAGTTTTTTTTTGAAACAGTGTTCAGGTGTTTGACGGCGGAGAGGAATTAGCTTACAAGGTGTACCGTTTCGAGAGGCTGGTTGCACAATACTTGTGACAGATAACCCTGATTGATGCATTTTCTTCTTCATGAGAACGCTGGGGAATATAATCGGTTGCCAAACTACCTTGAGTATTGAGATAATTTTCAGTCTGACTCTCGCACTATCGCATATGAGGTTTCAGTTCATGTCCCGCTGCACCTGGTTTTAACAGGGCGGGTTTATCATCAACGAATTGTCTTAGTAGTACCGAAAAAATGGCAGAGAAACGCAATATCTTTCTGGTTGGGCCTATGGGTGCCGGCAAAAGCACTATTGGGCGTCAGTTAGCTCAGCAACTCAATATGGAATTTTTCGATTCTGATCAAGAGATTGAGAAACGTACCGGAGCTGATGTGGGCTGGGTATTCGACGTTGAAGGCGAAGACGGCTTCCGCGATCGCGAAGAAAAAATCATCAACGAACTCACTGAAAAACAGGGCATTGTGCTGGCAACTGGCGGCGGCTCTGTGAAGTCTCGTGAGACCCGTAACCGTCTCTCCGCCCGTGGAGTTGTGGTGTATCTTGAAACCACAATCGAAAAACAGCTTGCTCGTACACAGCGTGATAAAAAGCGCCCACTACTGCAAGTTGAGACTCCACCGCGTGAAGTTCTTGAAGCATTAGCTCAAGAGCGCAATCCTCTTTATGAAGAGATTGCTGATGTGACGATTCGCACTGACGACCAAAGTGCCAAAGTGGTTGCTAACCAGATTATTCATATGTTGGAAAGCAATTGATTCTGGCTTAATCGAAAAAAACGCCTGCGGGCTAAGCAACATCAAGGTGGACTTCGCGTTATGGAGAGGTTAACAGTCACTCTCGGGGAACGTAGTTACCCTATCACCATTGCTGCTGGGTTATTTAGTGACTCGGCATCTTTTGGGCCGTTGAAAGCTGGCGACCAAACGATGCTGGTGACCAATGAAACCCTGGCGCCGCTCTACCTGGATAAGGTGCGTGGCGTGCTTGAGCAAGCGGGCGTTAAAGTCGATTCCGTCATCCTTCCGGATGGCGAACAATTTAAAAGCCTCGCAGTATTAGACACTGTCTTTACCGCGTTGCTTAAAAAGCCACATGGTCGTGACACGACACTCATCGCCCTTGGCGGCGGTGTCGTCGGTGACCTGACTGGCTTTGCGGCCGCGAGTTATCAACGCGGCGTACGTTTTATTCAAGTTCCGACCACATTGCTTTCGCAAGTGGACTCTTCTGTTGGCGGAAAAACAGCCGTTAACCATCCCCTCGGTAAAAATATGATTGGTGCGTTCTACCAGCCAGCTTCGGTTGTGGTGGATCTCGACTGTCTGAATACTTTACCGGCGCGAGAGTTAGCATCTGGCCTGGCAGAAGTGATCAAGTACGGCATTATTCTCGACGGTGAGTTTTTCGATTGGCTTGAGGAAAACCTGGATGCATTGCTTGCGCTTGATGGCAAAGCTTTGGCCTGGTGTATTCGCCGTTGTTGTGAGCTGAAAGCAGAAGTCGTTGCGGCTGACGAGCGCGAAAGTGGCTTACGTGCTTTACTGAATTTGGGTCACACCTTTGGTCATGCTATCGAAGCTGAAATGGGTTATGGTAACTGGTTGCATGGTGAAGCTGTTGCCGCTGGTATGGTCATGGCGGCGCGTACAGCACAGCGTCTTGGTAACTTCAGTGAAGCCGATGTACAGCGAATCATCAAGCTGCTGCAACGTGCTGGGCTGCCCGTGACGGGGCCGAAAGAAATGCTTGCTGCCGCGTATATGCCCCACATGATGCGTGACAAGAAAGTTTTGGCTGGTGAGCTGCGATTAGTGTTGCCACTGGCTATTGGGAAGAGTGAAATGCGTGGCGGAGTGCCACATGATGTCGTTTTGTCCGCCATTGCTGATTGTCAGCAGGCTTAATTATTAGAAATTTCGGTCGCTGCAGCCAGGCGATTTTTAACTTCGGGTGATGTGCTGAGTTCGTATCGCTGGCATAAGCCTTTGAGTGGGGTGTTAAATGGATGATTTTAAACCGGAAGATGAGCTGAAGCCCGATCCCAGTGATCGTCGTTCAAGCCGTACCCGTAGAGCTGATGATCGCGACAGTGAACCACACATCAATGTCGATGATGTTGAATTAGACGCCGACGAGTCTCGTCCAGCGCGTTCCCGCCGCACTCGTGACGAAGAAGAAGAGTACGAAAGCGAAGATGAACTGCAAGTTGATGCAGAAGAACGTCGTCCGGCACGTGCTCGTAAAAAATCCGCTAAACAGAAAGCCCCAGTTTCCCGCCAGCATCTGATGATGGGCGTTGGTATCCTGGTACTGCTGCTACTCATCATTGGGATTGGTTCAGCGCTGAAAGCCCCTTCTACGACTGAAACTGCAGATCAAAAATCAGGTGCTGAGAAAAACATCGATTTGTCTGGTTCCGCGAGCACTGCCGCCGATCAGACTAATGGTGCGCAACCGAAACTTGGTTCGACATCAGCAGTTAATCAGACAGAAAACGCAGGCAATCCTCAAGAAGTGACTCTTCCTGCAATTTCTTCAACTCCTACTGACGCACAAACTCAGCCTGCACCTCAGGGCCAGCAACGTGTTGAAGTTCCGGGTGATCTGAATAATGCACTGACCCAACAATCGGGCCAGATTGACAATGTTGTGAGCAATTCAACGTTGCCAACAGCACCAGCTACCGTCGCGGCAGTTGCGGGTAGCAATAGCGCAACGACAGCTCCACGTCCGGTCGCGAAATCAGAGCCTGCGAAGCAAGCAGCGCCACGTCAAGAACGTAAAACTGCAGTGATTGAGCCGCAAAAAGCTCAACCGGCTAAGCAACAGCCAGTGGCGAAAAGCACAGTAGCGGAACCCAAACCGGTAACGACTGCGAAACGTAGCGAGCCAGTGACGGCGCCAACGGCGACCGCACCTGTTAAAGTCCCAGTGACCGTCGTTGCACCAAAAGCAACGGCCACTGAAACCGCAGCGGTCCCAGCACCAGCAGCACCAGCACCGAAAGCAGCCCCTGTGACTGCTGCCACTGGCGCGGTAGCGGGTGATAGCGGCGCAATCAAAGGCGCTCCTGGTAGCAATTACACCTTACAACTCAGCTCCTCTTCTAACTCAGATAACTTGAATGCCTGGGCGAAGAAAGAGAAACTGCAACACTATATGGTCTACCAGACAGTACGAAATGGTCAGCCATGGTACGTGTTGGTTAGCGGTATTTACGCCAGCAAAGATGAGGCAAAGCGTGCTGTTGCAACATTGCCAGCTGATGTACAGGCCAAGAACCCATGGGCAAAACCTATCCATCAGGTTCAGTCTGATCTGAAGTGATGAACAAGCGCAGCCGCTGTTGGAACCTTTCCACAGCAGGAAAAGGTGTAAATAGTTAGGCAGCATGAAAAAAAATCGCGCTTTTCTGAAATGGGCAGGGGGTAAATACCCCCTGCTCGAAGACATTAAAAAGTATCTGCCGAAAGGTGACTGTCTGATTGAGCCGTTTGTCGGTGCTGGCTCAGTCTTTCTGAATACTGATTACTCCCGTTATATCCTCGCAGATATTAATAGCGATCTGATTAATCTATACAACATCGTCAAAACCCGTACGGATGAGTACGTTGAGGAGTCCCGAAAACTCTTCACCGCTGCACAAAACGACGAACAAGCGTTCTACCTCAATCGAACTGAATTTAATCTATGCAAAGATGAATTCCGTCGCGCACTGCTGTTTTTATATCTGAACCGCCATTGTTACAACGGCCTTTGTCGTTATAACCTACGTGGTGAATTCAACGTCCCGTTTGGCCGCTACATCAAACCCTACTTCCCAGAAGAGGAGTTGTATCATTTTGCCGAACGGGCACAACACGCCACATTCCTGTGTCAGTCGTATGATGTCAGCATGGCGAATGTAGCCGCGGGATCTGTGGTCTATTGCGACCCGCCGTACGCGCCATTGTCTGCTACTGCTAATTTTACGGCGTACCACACTGATAGCTTTAATATGGTGCAGCAACAGCATCTGGCTCAATTAGCTGAAAACCTGCGAGGAAATCGCATCCCGGTTCTGATTTCTAACCATGACACAGAGCTTACCCGGGTGTGGTATCAGCAAGCCAAACTGCATGTGGTACAAGTGCGACGTAGTATTAGCCGGAATGGCGAGAAACGTAACAAGGTGGACGAACTGCTGGCGCTTTACAAAGTAGGTGCCTAGGCTGTTTCGCCCGCAGTCGTTTTTGATTTGCTATTGGAGAAGCGGATGAAACAGTTTTTGATTGCCCCATCAATCCTCTCTGCCGACTTTGCCCGCCTGGGTGAAGACACAGCTGCGGTATTGGCTGCTGGTGCGGATGTCGTCCATTTTGATGTTATGGATAACCACTACGTCCCGAATCTCACCATCGGCCCGATGGTATTAAAAGCCCTGCGTGATTATGGGATTACCGCGCCTGTTGATGTGCATCTGATGGTGAAACCCGTTGACCGTATTATTCCGGATTTCGCCGCGGCCGGTGCCAACATCATCACCTTCCATCCTGAAGCGTCCGAGCATGTTGATCGTTCCCTGCAACTGATTAAAGAACATGGCTGCAAAGCGGGGCTGGTGCTAAATCCGGCTACGTCGCTGAGTTGCCTTGATCATGTGATGGATAAGCTGGATGTGATTTTGCTGATGTCGGTCAACCCAGGTTTTGGCGGGCAATCTTTCATTCCTCATACGCTGGAAAAACTGCGTCAGGTGCGTGAGCGCATTGATGCTTCCGGTTATGACATCCGCCTGGAAGTTGATGGTGGCGTGAAGGTTGACAACATCGCTGAAATTGCTGCAGCAGGCGCAGATATGTTTGTCGCCGGTTCTGCTATTTTCAATCAGCCGGATTACAAAACTGTTATTGACCGTATGCGCAGTGAGTTGGCAAGGGTAAGTCATGGATAAGTTAAATAAAATTCGCGGCATCGCCTTTGATTTAGACGGTACGCTGGTTGACACCGCATTGGGGCTAACCGAGGCTTTGGACCAGGCGCTGTATGCACTGGAGTTGCCGGCTGCGGGTGAAGAAAAAGTGGTAAAGTGGATCGGCAATGGGGCTGATATCCTGGTTCAGCGAGCGCTGACCTGGGCGTTAAAAGGCGAAGAGCCACAAGAAGATCAATGCCGCATTGCACGTAAAATTTTTGACTCCTTCTACGCGCAAACCGCGGAAGAAGGCAGTTATTTGTTCCCTGAAGTGGCTAACACGCTGGCAGCTTTGGCCGAGAAAGGTCTGCCTATGGGGCTTGTGACGAATAAGCCGACACCATTTGTGCTGCCAATGCTGGAAAGATTGGGTATCGCGCATTACTTCCAAATCATTATTGGCGGCGACGATGTGGAAAATAAAAAACCGCATCCCGAAGCGCTGCACAAAGTGATGGAACAGTTGAATTTGAGTGCTGAAGAGCTGTTGTTTGTTGGGGATTCCCGCAATGACATTCTCGCAGCGCAGGCGGCGGGATGCTGTTCTATTGGCCTGACCTACGGTTACAACTATGGTGAAGCCATCGCGTTAAGCAAACCTGATTACGTGTTTGACCACTTCAACGATTTATTGCCCGCATTAGGGCTCTCTAACAAAGAACATCAGGAATCGAAACATGAGTAAACCCATTGTCTTTAGTGGCGCACAGCCATCAGGTGAATTGACCATTGGTAACTACATGGGTGCGCTGCGTCAGTGGGTCCATATGCAAGATGATTACCATTGCATTTACTGCATCGTTGATCAGCACGCAATTACTGTGCGTCAGGATGCGACTCAACTGCGTAAAGCGACGTTAGATACCCTGGCGCTTTACCTCGCCTGCGGAATTGATCCGGCAAAGAGCACTATCTTCGTACAGTCTCACGTGCCAGAGCACGCGCAGCTAAGCTGGGTGCTGAACTGCTACACCTATTTCGGTGAGCTGAGCCGCATGACTCAGTTTAAAGACAAGTCTTCCCGTTACGCGGAAAACATTAACGCCGGTCTGTTCGATTATCCGGTTCTGATGGCGGCTGATATTCTGCTGTACCAAACCAACCTGGTACCGGTCGGTGAAGATCAGAAACAGCACCTGGAACTGAGTCGCGATATCGCTGCCCGTTTCAATGCGCTGTATGGCGATGTGTTCAAAGTGCCAGAGCCGTTTATTCCGAAATCAGGCGCACGCGTCATGTCGCTGCTTGAGCCGACGAAGAAAATGTCTAAATCAGACGATAACCGCAATAACGTTATTGGCCTGCTGGAAGACCCGAAATCGGTAGTGAAGAAAATCAAACGTGCGGTAACCGACTCTGATGAGCCGCCTGTCGTTCGCTATGACACCGCTAATAAAGCGGGTGTTTCAAACATGCTGGATATTCTTTCTGGAGTCACGGGTAAATCAATCCCTGAACTAGAACAGCAGTTTGAAGGAAAAATGTATGGTCATCTGAAAGGTGATGTTGCTGATGCGGTTTCTGGCATGCTGACTGAGTTGCAGGAACGTTATAACCGTTTCCGTAACGACGAAGCGTTGTTGCAGCAAGTGATGAAAGACGGCGCTGTAAAAGCTCGCTCTCACGCAGCCGCCACGCTGAAGAAAGTTTATGACGTCATTGGTTTTGTGGCACAGCCTTAATTTTTAAAACCATTCTCACCCTGACCCTCTCTTTCGAGAGAGGGTTTTGCAACGTATGATTCGTATTAATTCCAATCGCAGTAGTGCACAGACGGTGCTGAGAATATTGCAGCAAAGTGGTGAAGGGTTATAAAGTAAAACACCCTCACTGGGAGGGCGTATTAAAAATTTGTGGCTATTATTATTTTTGTGGAGTTGCTGGGCCACAACCACCAATAATTTTAGAAATAGAAATGGCTGGGTGCAGTAAATAATCATAACCGCAAGATTTGTCTTTGTTCTCAATATGACCAGTACAGCCAGACAACAGAGCCAGGACAGCCAGTGCAGATGCAGCTTTTACGAACTTGTTCATTGATATTCCCTATCATTAATTACTTGGATGTAATGAGGCACTTCAAAAAGGCCATTAAGTATAGGGGCTGCTTGCCATATCACTAAGTCTGAAACCAGACGCATGGTTACATGAAATAAATATTGCCTATAATGATTGGTAAAATAATTAATAACTTATAAATAAAAAGGCTTGCCGGAATAATCTGACAAGCCTTTTTTTTATCTTAAATTAGAATTAGTGGTTCGAGAACCAATTCAACCTATCGCGCAATGCCACCACTCGCCCAACAATAATCAGCGCCGGGCTTGCAACCTGTGTCGATAATTCACCGAGTTCGCTTAATACGCCACTGACTACACGTTGTGTCACTGCGGTGCCGTTTTCTACCAGCGCGACCGGCATATCAGCAGACATACCGTGCTCAATCAGTTTTGCCTGAATCGCTGGGGCTTGGTTCAGGCCCATATAAAACACCAGAGTCTGTTTTTCTGCCGCCAGGTTTTCCCAGTCTAACTCGCCACCTGTCTTCAAATGACCTGTTACCAGACGGACACTTTGCGCGTAATCGCGGTGAGTTAATGGAATACCTGAATACGCGGAACAGCCGGACGCCGCAGTAATACCAGGAACCACAGAGAATGGAATGCCACCGTCACACAGCGTTTCTAACTCTTCGCCACCACGACCAAAGATAAACGGGTCGCCACCTTTCAGACGCACAACGCGTTTACCGCTTTGCGCTTCTCGCAGCAAAATCTGATTAATCTCTTCTTGCGGGACACAGTGATAACCCGCACGTTTACCCACGAATACACGGTCAGCATCGCGACGAACCAAGTTCATGATGTCATCGGAAACCAGGCGGTCATACACCACGACATCGGCCTGTTGGATTTGCTGTAACCCTTTTAAGGTCAGCAATCCGGCATCACCAGGGCCTGCGCCGACCAAGACCACTTCACCTCGATGATCCAGTGGTGTCGCGAACATCGACTCCGTTTCTTTGTCGATGGCTAATGGGTCTTCGTTGGCCAGATACTGTGCCAGACGATCATTGGTGAAGAACTTCTCCCAGAAGCGACGGCGCTCGCCCATGGTTTTGAAATTGGTTTTCACTCGGCCACGCAGCGTGCCAGCGTAAGAGGCGATTTTCCCCAAATGCAGCGGCAGAATGGCTTCGAGTTTTTCACGTAGCAGGCGGGCAAGGACGGGAGATGTCCCACCTGAAGAGACAGCAACCATTAGCGGTGAGCGGTCAATAATCGATGGCATGATGAAGCTGGCTTGCTTGGGCGCATCAACGACGTTGCAGAAAATACGGCGGGATTCGCACGCATCACTGACGGATTGATTGACAGCATCGTTGTCTGTCGCGGCAATTGCTAACCAACTCTCATCAAGCAATGCTGGAAGGAATTCACCCTGAACCAGGGTAATCATGCCCTGTTCAGCCCACACCTGAAATTGTGGGGAGAAATCCAGGGCATTTACAGTGACTTTTGCACCTGCCTCCATCAACAAACGCGCTTTACGTTCTGCAACGTCGCCACCACCGACAAGTAGGCAGGCACGGCCTTGCAATTGACAAAATATAGGCAGGTGATCCACAGTGAATCCTCACAAGAAGTTAGTTGCGTGCAGTCTCCGGCGCGGCGATTCGCTCAGGCTGTGGACGTTCGGCTTTCGGAGTAGCATACCAATAACCCAGACCCATGAATACTACACCAGAAAGGGTATTCCCAAGCGTTACCCACAGCAGGTTGTGACCGATACCAGTAAGGGTATAAGCGTCGCTGTGATGACCAAACCAGGAAAGGGCAAACAGGGTCATGTTGGCAATGGAGTGTTCGTAACCGGAAGCGATAAACGCCAGCAGACACCACCAGATAGCGATGAATTTCGCTGCACCTTCAGTGCGTACAGCCATCCAGATTGCAAGACAAACCAACCAGTTACACAGTGCCCCTTTAAAGAACAGCACCATGGCCGGAGCGGTGGTTTTTGCAAGTGCAGCGGTATGTACCAGGCTGGTATCTAACGGCAGAAGGCTACCGCCACCCCATTTATAGAGCAGTGCAACAAACACAGAACCCACCAGGTTACCTAACCAGGTTTTCGGCAATATGCCCCACATCTGGCCGTGGGTAATGGTGCCGGCTTTCACACCAAACGTCAGGAACATCGTGTGTCCGGTGAATAATTCAGAGCCAGCAATGATGACCAGCGTCAGGGCGATGCCGAAGGTCGCTCCCATAACCAGTGGACGCAGTGAAGGCTCGACTAAATTACCGAGAGTGAAAATCAGAATGATACCCAGGCCGACATAAGCCCCCGCCATTGCGGAGCTTATCCAGAAACCAAGAGGATTGTTATTCGACAATTTGGCAATGCGCGCGGCATTCGCCGCACATTTATTAATGGTATCGGTGAACATTTTTGTCATCCCAAGAAATGAAAAGAAAATAAGAATTTAATAGAACGTAGGGTGGAAAAGCGTAGCGTCTTCCACCGTCTGTAAATGGCGGATGACGCGTTGCTAATGCGCCCTACGTTGAAGCCTCAGGGGCTTTTTTTATGCTTTAATCTGAACCTGTCCATCTTGTACACGCGCTTTATAGTGCGCGATAGAGCGGCTCTCATCTTCCATGCACAATCCATCACGCAGTCTGAAACGCTGTTTTTTCAATGGACTGGCAACCCATAGTTCGTTCTGGTGTTCGGCAATTAACCCACGAGACAACACGCTGGCTTCAAAGAATGGGTCGATGTTGCTAATAGCGAAAACCTGATCGTCATGACGTGGGCGGAATATGGCGATCTGCTGATTTCCCACCAATGCGCAAACACCGGTAGCAGGCAGGATGTCGTTTAACTGGCAAACAGTATTCCACTGGCTCATACATTTTCCTCCACTTCTTCTACCAGGGTGACCGGGATACGCTCGTAAGGTGTCGCCGGACGGTGTTGCTCACGCTCAGGGACAATCTGCACATTCGGGTCACGCTGCGGACTATTGATAAAGTGTTTGAAGCGAACTTGAGCTTCTGGGGTATTTACCGTTTCAGTCCACTCGCAAATCACTTTCTCGCGCAGGCGCGCCAGCTCAGCTTCGAGTTGATCGTTCAGACCCAGTTTGTCGTCGATAATGACTTGTTTCAGGTATTCGATGCCGCCTTCCAGGCTGTCGAGCCAAGGTGCGGTACGGGTCAGTTTGTCTGCAGTACGGATGTAGAACATCATGAAACGGTCGAGGTATTTGATCAGCGTTTCACTGTCTAAATCTGCAGCCAGTAAATCAGCGTGGCGTGGCTTCATGCCGCCATTGCCGCAGACATACAGGTTCCAGCCCTTTTCGGTGGCGATAATGCCCACGTCTTTACCCTGTGCTTCAGCACATTCACGAGTACAGCCCGAGACACCGAATTTCATTTTGTGCGGGGTGCGAATGCCTTTGTAACGGTTTTCCAGCTCAACGCCGAAACCGACGCTATCGCCGACACCGTAACGACACCAGGTGCTACCAACACAGGTTTTCGCCATACGCAGCGCCTTCGCGTAGGCGTGGCCGGTTTCAAAACCAGCCTCAATCAATTGACGCCAGATTTCTGGTAAATCGTCTTTCTGAGCACCAAACAGGCCGATACGTTGGGAGCCGGTAATTTTGGTGTAGAGATTGAATTCGCGAGCGATCCGGCCAACTTCCATCAGGCCTTCTGGGGTGATTTCGCCCCCTGCAGAACGTGGAATGACTGAGTAAGTCCCATCTTTCTGGATGTTACCGAGGAAGTTATCGTTAGTGTCTTGCAGCGGCGTATGCTGCGGCGCCAGCACATAGTCATTCCAGCAAGAAGCCAGCAGCGAACCGACAGTCGGTTTACAGACTTCACAACCGTAACCTTTACCGTATTTTCCCAGTAACTCGTCGAAGGATTTAATGCCTTCAACGCGGATCAGGTGGTACAACTCCTGACGAGAAAACGCGAAGTGCTCACACAGGTTATGGTTCACTTCGATACCTTGCTTGCTCAGTTCGGCATTCAAGACTTGGGTAATCAACGGAATACAACCGCCGCAGCCAGTGCCGGCTTTGGTTTCTGTTTTCAACGCGGCAACGGTATGGCAGCCTTTGTTGATAGCTTTAATCAGATGGCCTTTGGTGACATCAAAGCAGGAACAGATTTGCGCGCTGTCTGGCAGTTTGTCGACACCCATCGCTGGCTTACCTGAGCTGGCATGCGCAGGCAGAATCAGAGCATCTGGGTTTTCTGGCAGCTCGATGTTATTGAGCACCAGTTGCAGCAGGTTGCCGTAGTCGCTGGTGTCGCCCACCAGAACCGCACCGAGCAGGGTTTTGTTGTCAGCGCTGACAATCAGGCGCTTATAAACTTCTTTGCTTTCATCCAGATAAACATAGCTGCGGCAATTTGGTGTGCGGCCCTGTGCATCACCAATCCCGCCAACATCCACGCCCAGCAGTTTCAGCTTGGCGCTCATGTCTGCGCCTTCGAAGGCGTTTTCGCTACCGATCAGGTGGTCAGCAGTGACCTGCGCCATTTTGTAGCCAGGAGCTACCAGGCCAAAGGTACGGTTATTCCAGCTGGCGCATTCGCCAATGGCGTAAATGTCCGGGTCGGAAGTCTGGCAGGTGTCGTTGACGGCGATGCCGCCGCGTTGCCCTGTTACCAGGCCACACTGAGTGGCGAGTTTATCGCGTGGGCGGATACCCGTTGAGAAGACGATAAAGTCCACTTCCAGGTCGGTGCCGTCAGCAAAACGCATGGTTTTCCGCGCTTGGTGACCTTCTTGCACGATTTCCTGGGTGTTTTTGCTGGTATGAACCCGTACGCCCATGCTTTCGATTTTATTGCGTAGCTGTTCGCCGCCCATGCGGTCGAGCTGCTCGGCCATCAGCATTGGGGCAAATTCGATAACGTGGGTTTCGACGCCGAGGTTTTTCAGTGCGCCAGCAGCTTCAAGGCCCAGCAAACCGCCACCGATAACGGCACCGCGTTTACTACGACGGGCGCACCCTTCAATGGCTTTTAAATCTTCGATGGTGCGGTAGACGAAACAGTCTTGTGTTTCTGAGCCTTTGATCGGTGGGATCCACGGGTAGGAACCGGTCGCCATCACAAGTTTGTCGTAATACACGGTGCGACCGGTATTCGAGTGGATAACTTTTTCCTGGCGGTTAATGGTGATGGCGCGTTCGCCAACCAGCACTTTTACGCCATGTTTTTCGTAAAAGCCGTCACGAACCAGGGATAACTCTTCAGCGGTATGATGAGAAAAATAGGAAGAGAGGTGGACGCGATCATAGGCTTTACGCGGCTCTTCACAAAAAACAGTAATATCGAATTGGCCTGGCAGGGCTTTATCAAGTAGGTCTTCGATAAAGCGATGGCCAACCATGCCATTACCGATGATTGCGATTTTGACTTTGCTCATAATTGCCTCAATTTCTTTTCTATTACTGCCTACCTTAACGATTCAGCCATGGCGCTTATTGATACAAATCAAATACACCTTTATATACCTCTTAATGGGTATATGTATGATTTTAGTGAGTTTTTCTAAGTTGTGGAATTGTTTGGCTATTCGGAAATAGACAATAAATGTCCTCATTTTGATGGGGGTGCCAGGAAGCAGGTGCAGTTAATCAAGAAGAGGTGGGTAGGAACAACAAAGTGTTGGAGTTAATTCAAAATGTGCGTGGGTCGGTGCGGGCAGGGAAGGTGTTTGCCGTTTGCCGTGCCGCAAGCCAGGACGAAGTTAACCCGTTTTGCTGAGGCAATTTTGGTCTGCAATGAACCCAGTACTTTGGCAGCGTTCGAGAAGAATGGGTTTTAGTTAAAGTGTGGCTCATTCATACAATTTATGAATTTTTGACCTTCAAGTGCGCTTTTTAGGTGATCTAAGTCACATTAAATGAGCTGTATGACGCCTCGTACATTTAACTTATTGATTTGTGTGAAAGTAAAAAACAGTAAATGGCTGGCGCATAGCTTAGTGCCTCTTTAGAATCTAGCAACTTGGTTCATTTACTGCCTTCGTAAGGAATTATTCATGCTCAAATCGACTCTGGCGGCCGTAGCAACAGTGTTTGCTCTTACCGCGCTATCTCCTGCGGCACTTGCTGCTAAAGGTGACCCACACGTCCTGCTGACAACTTCATCAGGTGAAATTGAGCTTGAGTTAAACAGCCAAAAAGCCCCTGTCTCTGCGAAAAACTTCGTGGATTATGTGAACAGCGGCTTTTACAACAACACCATTTTCCACCGAGTGATCCCAGGTTTCATGCTTCAGGGTGGTGGCTTTACTGAAGATATGAATCAGAAACAGCCAAATCCACCAATCAAAAACGAAGCGGATAACGGCCTGCGCAATACTCGCGGCACCATTTCCATGGCACGCACCGCAGATAAAGACAGCGCAACCAGCCAGTTCTTCCTCAACGTGGCAGACAATGCTTTCCTCGATCACGGCCAACGCGACTTCGGTTATGCGGTATTTGGTAAAGTTGTGAAAGGGATGGACGTCGCCGATAAGATCTCTCAGGTGCAGACGCATGATGTCGGTCCATACCAAAATGTTCCGTCAAAACCTGTCGTTATCCTCTCCGCAAAAGTCCTGCCGTAAAAAATTCCTGCGCGGGTATTCTCTACCTGCGCAATCTTCTCCTTCCTGCACTTCCACCGATTGCTGCTTATACTTGTGGCAAGAAAGGGTCATGTTAGGGAGGCACCATGGCAAAGAAACTTACCGACAAACAAAAGTCCCGTCTTTGGCAGCAGCAGCGAAGCCGTTCATTTCAGGCCAGTAATCGGCTGGAAGGAATTGAAATCCCGTTGATTACCCTCACGCGTGACGAGGCCCTGATTCGTATTACTGAATTACGGGGGCACTATGAGCGATAAATTCGGTGAAGGACGCGACCCTTATTTTTGGTCGGGTATTCATGTTTTGCGTAACCGGCTTGATATTCGTGAAGCGGAACGTTTGCAGCAGGCTGAGGGGGAGCTGACGGCACTGAGAGCCGCGACTATCGAACTTGGTCCTGCACACATGGGGTTGCCATGGTTGTGCTCAATCCATCAGCAACTTTTCCAGGATGTATTTGATTGGGCGGGGGAATTGCGCCAGATCGATATCTATCAGGGAGAAACGCGTTTCTGCCATTTCGAGTACATCGAAAATGAAGGTAACGATTTGATGCAGGAGCTGGAAGACGAGCATTACCTTACGGGACTTGCCAGAAACGAGTTCATTTCTCGTGTGGCGCATTATTATTGCGAGATAAATGTTCTGCATCCTTTCCGTATTGGCAGTGGTCGCGCACAACGTGTTTTCTTCGAGCAGCTAGCGATTCATGCCGGTTATGTTTTGGACTGGAAGAGTGTTGTACCTGAGGCTTGGGAAGCAGCCAATCAGGCCGGGGCGTTGGGTGATTTGGCCCCGCTAACGGAGATTTTCACTAAAGTGGTGAGCGAAGCGTGCGAAAGCGAATAGAATAGCGCGGTTCTTTTTTACCCCGGAGCCGCGATGCTACTGCTTATCGACAATTACGATTCATTCACCTGGAACCTTTATCAGTATTTTTGCGAGTTAGGCGCTGAAGTCCTGGTGAAGCGTAACGATGAGCTGACCCTTTCTGAAATCAGCGCGTTGGCACCAGAACATCTGGTTATCTCACCCGGACCTTGCACGCCTACTGAAGCGGGTATTTCTCTTGCGGCAATTACCCACTTCGCCGGAAAGCTACCGATCCTTGGTGTTTGTCTGGGGCATCAGGCTATTGCGCAAGCATTTGGTGCAACGATTGTCCGTGCCCAAAAGGTCATGCACGGTAAAACTTCGGCTATTTCCCATAATAATACCGGTGTTTTCAGCGGCCTGAACAATCCTCTTACCGTGACGCGTTATCACTCTTTGATTATCGACCCGGCAACTTTACCCGCGTGTTTCGACGTGACGGCGTGGACGGATAAGCAAGAAATTATGGGCATCCGCCATCGTGAACTCGCGCTGGAAGGTGTGCAGTTTCATCCGGAAAGCATTCTCAGCGAGCAGGGGCATCAACTGCTAGCCAATTTTCTGAAGTATTGATTTTTTATTGCCAATAAATGATTTTTTATGCATATTTCATGATTATATTTTCATGCGTCTTTTATGAAGTATTTATGCGTAAAAAGGGGATAGGCAATAAATGATCACTGAACAATCAGCAATTACCCGCGCAACTTTCGATGAAGTCATTCTGCCGATTTATGCACCGGCAGAATTTATTCCGGTAAAAGGCCTGGGAAGCCGCATTTGGGATCAACAAGGGAAAGAGTATGTTGATTTCGCAGGCGGGATTGCGGTAACGGCATTGGGCCACTGCCATCCCACGCTCGTGGAAGCGTTAAAAAGCCAGGGTGAAACGCTGTGGCATACCAGTAATGTTTTCACCAACGAACCCGCGCTGCGTCTTGGACGTAAGTTGATTGACGCCACTTTTGCTGAACGCGTGCTGTTTATGAATTCCGGCACTGAGGCGAATGAAACCGCATTTAAACTGGCGCGTTATTACGCATCCACTCGCCATAGCCCGTATAAAACCAAAATTATTGCCTTCCATAACGCCTTCCACGGTCGTTCACTGTTTACCGTTTCTGTGGGTGGTCAGCCGAAATATTCCGATGGTTTTGGTCCGAAACCTGCCGATATTATCCATGTGCCATTTAACGATTTGCATGCGGTAAAAGCGGTGATGGACGATCACACCTGCGCGGTGGTGGTTGAGCCCATTCAGGGTGAAGGCGGCGTAATGGCGGCAACGCCTGAATTCCTGCAAGGCTTACGCACCCTGTGTGACGAGCATAAAGCGCTGTTGGTGTTCGATGAAGTTCAGTGTGGCATGGGGCGTATCGGTGAGCTGTTTGCGTATATGCATTACGGCGTGACACCGGATATTTTGACCAGCGCTAAAGCGTTGGGTGGCGGTTTCCCTGTGAGTGTCATGTTGACGACACAAGAAATAGCCTCGGCATTCCATGTGGGGACACACGGTTCAACTTACGGCGGAAATCCGCTAGCGTGTGCCGTTGCGGGTGCGGCGTTTGATATCATCAATACCTCTGAAGTATTGAATGGCGTAACGGAAAAGCGTCAGCAGTTCGTGAAGCATTTGCAGCAAATTGATGAGCAGTTTGACGTATTCAGCGATATTCGCGGCATGGGCTTGTTGATTGGCGCAGAGCTGAAACCACAATACCAAGGCCGTGCCCGTGAATTCCTCCACGCTGCTGCTGACGAAGGCGTGATGGTTTTGAATGCCGGGCCTGATGTCATGCGCTTTGCACCAGCCTTGATCGTTGAAAATGCTGATATCGACGAAGGTATGACGCGCTTCGCTAAAGCGGTGGCGAAAGTCGTATCCCAGGCCGTTTAAGCCCCAGCGTCATCCGGTAATAATGGCGGATGACGCGGTTTTATTTACTCTCTGGCCGCCGTAAACGGTTCAGCCAAATACCATGATGTGGGCGCTGACGCCATGCAACCGAAGAAATGGTGTGCATGGTGCTGAGGTGGCCCAAAATTCGCTGTAAATGTTGTTCCATCGTGCTTAAAGGCCCACTCGGAAGCCCTTCCAGGGGGTCGAGAATATTCGCGTCGTTAGTCTCACCAGGCCCATCGTACTGAAGCCGCTGTTGGCATCGTTGCAGCGCAATTTCACATGACTGCAAATAACGCTGGGCTAAATCCGGGGTCAGCATATTATGCTCGCGGGCTAGAGTCGTCATTGCATTAATGTGTTCGACAATAAACTGGCTGTGCGTCACCCACAGTTTCATATCTGACAGATAATGCGAGTTGAAACCGGGTTCCTGCATCGCCTGATTCAGTGAGTTAAACAGCGCATTATGGGCTTGATTGACTTTCATCCGTTGGTAGGCCAACGGTGTGGACTCAGGGTCGTTGCTCAGGATAAGACGAATGGCCTCCTGGTCTGTCTCCAGTGCATCGTGGGCGTTCTGGCGCAGCAAGCCACTTTGCCATTGCGGCCACAGCCACACCATGCCGCCGAAGGCAATCAAACAACCCAGCAGGGTATCTATCAAACGCGGAACGATAAATTGCTCGGCGCTGAGCGTTAACAATTGCAGGGTATAGACCGCCGTCACGGTAAAGCCAATTGTCGCCCAGCCGTAGCTCTGACGAATAAACAAATAGCTGACGAGCGTAATGACCAGCATCGCGGCCAACGCAATATCTTGCGGAAAGTGAAAGTGCAGGGCGATGCCCGCAATGGCCAGACCGGCAATGGTCCCGACCGAACGGTGCAGAATGCGTACCCGCGTGGCGCCGTAGCCATTTTGCGTCACAAACATCACCGTCATTAAAATCCAGTAGGGTTTTGGCAGCTGTAAAAATAGCCCAAAAAGACTCGCGATAGTTAGCATCACGCCTAACCGGGCGGCGTTGCGCAGGGCTGCTGATTTCAACGACAAATAGCTTTTCAGTGCTGCCCACACAGGCAAGCGGCGTTGTCGGTCTTCCATCAAGTCACGGATGTACAACGGACGTTGGATACGTAAAACTCGCGCGATACGGCTGAAGTGATAATGGCAAAACTGCCCGACCGGGTTATCCGGGTTCCGACGAGCGATTTTCTCGAGAGCTTCAATTTGCATCTCCATCGTAAAACGCTGCGGGTAACGATGGTAAAGAATGTCATCGGCCAGAACACGCAAGCGCGCTGCAATGGTCTGCGCATTCCAGCGAATCACTGCTTCCGCATGGCTTTGCGCGACAAGTTTTTGCACTTCGGCAGGTTGATGCAAACTGACGGAAATGTGCTCTTGTAAATCTAATGCGACCTGAAAAGAGCGTAACAAATGCTTGTAACCGTTTTGCTGATTTATCGGCAGCATATGCAGTTGTTGGTAGCAGATAGTGATCAGATCGACAGCTTTTTGCTGGAGAGCGAGCAGCGGTGGGAGTGAGGTTTCGGGATCAGCATGCTGAGTCAGCATGCTGTATTTGGCTTCACAGTAATCTGCTAATTGGCGATAGAGCAGGCTTAACGATTCGCGCAACGGCTGCTCGCGCCACATCCAGAACCAAAACCAGTTAAATACCCCATACCAAATCGTGCCGGAGACATACAACGCCATCGGCTTCCAGATAGGCATACTTCCGGCCATGCTCAGCGTAAAGATGGCAGCAATAAGCGAGGCAGGAAGCAAACGAGCGTGTAGGGTACTGATTTCAGCGGTGACACCCAGCAAGAGCGCCATAACGACGAGAATAAGGGGCAATGGCACGGCAGAGTACAGCAGCAAAAGCTGCATGATGAAACTGCTGACTGCAAAAAGAGTGCTGCCAACAATCAGGCGTTTAAAGAAGCGCTTATGGGGGGTATCCAGACCGGCAATGTTGCAACAAGCGGGTACTAACGAGAAAAGCAGTCCTAACTGCAAATTTCCAAGCAGTAAACCTATCCCCACAGGAAGGCACAGCACCAGCGTTTGCCGCAGGGCGTAGTTAACTTCGGGATGGTAGATCAGTCTTCGCCACATATACCCTTCTTACTTGAAGCCGCAACGGCGTTGGCTGCACTCGCTTACCCAAATCACTTACTCAAGTAAGCTCATCGGGATAAGCTCACTTGCTGCCTTGTTGCAACTCCAATTAATCGGGTGTAGAGCACCGCAAATTGCAAATAAAAAAGGCGTGTTACCGGAGTGACACGCCATTTTTTAAGACGGAGATTAACGAGTGCCGTAAACGACGATCGTTTTACCGTGAGCGGAGATCAGGTTTTGATCTTCCAGCATTTTCAAGATACGACCCACGGTTTCACGTGAGCATCCCACGATCTGACCGATTTCCTGACGGGTAATTTTAATCTGCATACCGTCCGGGTGGGTCATTGCATCAGGTTGTTTCGCCAGATTGAGCAGCGTCTGTGCGATGCGACCAGTCACATCCAGGAATGCCAGGTTACCGACTTTCTCAGATGTAACTTGCAGACGGCGAGCCATCTGGGAAGACAGGCGCAACAGAATGTCTGGGTTGACCTGAATAAGCTGGCGGAATTTTTTATATGAAATTTCAGCCACTTCACAGGCAGATTTAGCACGAACCCAGGCACTACGTTCCTGGCCTTCTTCGAACAGCCCTAACTCACCAATAAAATCGCCCTGATTCAGATAGGAGAGGATCATTTCCTTGCCCTCTTCATCTTTAATCAGAACAGCCACAGAGCCCTTGACGATGTAATACAGCGTCTCAGCTTTTTCACCTTGGTGAATCAATGTGCTCTTCGATGGATACTTATGAATATGGCAATGAGACAAGAACCATTCGAGAGTCGGGTCTGTTTGCGGTTTGCCAAGCACCATGCGCGGTTATCCTCTGTTTATAACTGGCTACCAACGACAGGACGCTAAACATCCTGTCTGGCGTTGCAAGTATTAGAATATTCCCCACCTTGGGGAGACGGCATGCAAGTCATTCTTGCTGCCTGTAATTAGTGACGTCCTCTGCATACATGTATAACGTCAAAGTATCAATGAAGCATCTGGATTGTTTTAGCATAGCTTTTGACAAGTGTCTCCTGTTGTCTCGTTTCAGCATGACGTAGGTCGCCTTCCGTTGCCAGTTTTGCTGCATCCGCGTACTCTAGAAGGTAATTATCTCTATTGGAGAAGCACCATGCAGGCACGTGTGAAATGGGTTGAAGGGTTAACCTTCCTTGGGGAATCTGCGTCAGGGCACCAGATTTTAATGGATGGCAATTCTGGTGATAAAGCACCAAGTCCGATGGAAATGGTTCTGATGGCTGCGGGGGGGTGTAGTGCCATTGATGTGGTTTCTATTTTGCAAAAAGGTCGCTACAACGTGACTGATTGCGAAGTAAAACTGACCTCGGAGCGTCGCGAAGAAGCCCCTCGTCTTTTTACCACCATCAATTTGCATTTCATCGTGACAGGCAAAGAGCTGAAAGATAATGCGGTTTCCCGCGCAGTGGATTTATCTGCTGAGAAGTATTGTTCTGTTGCTCTGATGCTGGAAAAAGCCGTGAATATCACTCACAGCTATGAAGTGATTGAAGGCTAATATCCTCGTCATCCTTCAAGTTGCAGGAGTGTTGGCTGCAACTCGAATGCTAACGGGCATAAATAGAATAATGGCGAGGGCGGTGATTAGCCGCCCTGGTTATTGATATTTCTTCCTTCCGCCAGGCGCTTAACTAATGGCGTCATGATCAATTCCATCGCTAACCCCATCTTGCCGCCCGGCACCACTAATGTATTGATGTGTGAAATGAATGAGCCTTGCAGCATGGCGAGCAAATACGGAAAATCGATGTTATCCAGCCCACGAAAATGAATCACTACAAAGCTTTCATCCAGTGACGGGATACCTCGTGCTGCAAATGGGTTCGACGTATCAACGGTTGGCACTCGTTGGAAGTTGATATGGGTGCGGGAAAATTGCGGCGTGATGTAATTGATATAATCGTCCATCGAGCGCACGACCGAATCCATCACCGCTTCTCTGGAATGACCGCGTTCGCTGGTATCTCGCACCAGTTTTTGTATCCATTCCAGGTTCACAATCGGCACTACGCCAACCAGTAAGTCGACGGCATTCGCCACATCATGTTGCGAGGTGACCACTCCTCCGTGCAAACCTTCATAGAACAAGACATCGGTCGGTTCCGGCAAGGGTTGCCACGGGGTAAATGTGCCAGGAATTTGGTTCCAGGGTACGGCTTCATCATAAGTATGCAGATACTTACGAGACTTGCCTTGCCCGGTTTTCCCGTACTCCAGAAATGTTTGTTCAAGTAAACCGAAGTCGTTCGCTTCCGGGCCAAAGTAGCTGATATGTCGACCCAGATCGCGAGCCTTACGGATAGCCATATCCATTTCAGGGCGAGTGAAACGATGGAAACTGTCACCTTCAACTTCGGCTGCGCGAAGATTGAGTTGCTGGAATATTTTACGGAAGGCAAGACTGGTGGTGGTCGTTCCCGCGCCGCTGGAACCTGTTACGGCAATAACCGGATGTTTGGCTGACATAAGGCAACAACTCCATGGGTAATCACTACGGTCTTGTTAAAAAGAGATGAGCTTTATGCAGTATAGGTGACAACCCTGGCGGTGAGTGTCTAGCCGCGAAATTGCCCGCGAGCCATGATATTCACCGTTTCATGGAGTTCAGACCAAACCAATACGGCCTCACCACTTTGCAGTTGGCGCTTAACATCGGCCACCTTTTGCTCCAGTGAGCGTTCTTGCTCACCATAATCTGTACCTTCACGTAATACAAAGGATTCAATCAGATTATCAAGCGTTTCGGGAGGGAGATCTTGCCATGGAATCATCATATTACTGGTCCAAAAATTGAGTCAGCCACTGGGGGATGCGTTGCTCTAGCCACATTTCAGGGCGCAGGAGCGTTCCGCCAACAAATCCAACATGGCCGCCGTAGCGAGTCAGTTGGTACTCAATGTTGTCAGGCAATATCGCTTTATCAGGGATAACATGGTGATCCATAAACGGGTCATCTTTAGCGTGAATGATGAGCGTCGGTTTTTTGATTTGTGGCAGAAGGGGCATGGCGCTGCATTGACGATAATAGTCGAGGGCATCAGCGAAACCGTGAATCTTCGAGGTAATCAAATCGTCAAACTCACGTAGACGGCGCATTCCTTTGAGCTGACGCATATCGACAGGGAGGGTCCCTGGATAACTTCTCAGTTTACGAGCCGCGTTTTTCTTCAGTAGATTCAACAGATAGTGTTGATAAACACGCGAGAACCCTTTTTCGATATGTTTGCTGCAATGTTCAAGCATGAGTGGGGCAGAAACCACAACACCGGCCTGTAGCATGCAATCTGCACCTTGTTTAGCCATTAAACAGGCGAGCATATTTCCACCGAGTGAAAACCCGACAGCCGCCGTTGGCGCTTTGCCATAACGCGTGCTGAGCCAGTTGAGGAAATAGCTACCATCTTCGGTTTCACCGGAGTGATAGATTCGCTTCATGCGATTCGGCACGCCGCTGCAACCACGAAAATGCATCACCACACCTAGCCAACCTTGCTTACGTGCTGCATCAATTAATCCATGCGCATACGGACTGTGTAGGCTTCCTTCCAGACCATGAAAAACAACTAAACGCGGTTTATGTGTTGCCAGACGGGGGTCTTCGCTCCAGGCAAGATCGACAAAATCACCATCCGGCATGTCCAGACGTTGCCAGTGAGGCTTGAAATTGAGACGGCGGCGAATTAAGCGTGGGAGCATAGTTTGCAGGTGCGGATTACTGACACCCTTTAGCGGACGAAATTGTTCATCGTCTACGTGATTAAAATTCAATGCTGCGGGACTTGTCGTAGCCATATCACACTGTTAGTTTCATTTAGTTTGCTAATTAACTTCCCGGGTGTGGATCACCCATTTCATGGAAACGCTTTTTTTCTCAATGCTTGGTTTTCTTTGGGTCGCGGCAATTACACCCGGCCCAAACAATATGTTGCTGACTTCTTCCGGTGCCAATTACGGCTTTATGCGCACTATACCTTTGATGATAGGCATCATGCTGGGTATGCAATGCATCTTATTGCTGGTGGCCTTTGGCGTCGGTAGCTTAATCCTTTTATATCCTGCTTTGCACCTTATCCTGAAGGTTGCCGGGAGCGCTTATCTCTTGTGGCTGGCATGGAAAATCGGCTCAGCAACTTATGAAAAGCTGGAAACCGATGCGCCCCCTCCGGCACCGATTCCATTCTGGCAAGGGGGTTTATTACAGGTTATCAACCCGAAAGCGTGGTTGATGGCGCTAGGAGCGGTGGCAAGTTTTAGCCTTGCCGGTTCTCAGTATCTGCATTCTGTGGTGTTAATCAGCATCGGTATCGCGCTGGTCAACATTGTTGCAGGTATCATCTGGATTGCGTTTGGCAGCATGATTGGCAAGCTACTTCATAGTCGCCGTGCCTGGGCAATCTTTAATATCTTTATGGGCTTGCTGACTGCGGCGTGTGTGTTGCTTATCTGGCATTGAGTCACCTGGCCTCACTTTGGGTGAGGCCAGACTGTCATTCGGCCTGCATCATCTGTTCTAACTGGTCATGCGCATCCAGCCATTCCATCTCACACTCTTCTAGCGCCGCCTTTACCTTCACCTGAGTTTGCAGGCATTCGGTCATTTCCGCTTTACGACTTTGGTCGTAAATGGCGCTGTCAGCCAACTTCTCTTCGACTTCTGCAAGTTGTGCATTCAGCTTTTCCATCTGCTTTTCAATCTTGGTGATTTGTTTACGCAGCGGTTGGGTTTGTGTGCGTAACTCTGCTTCCCGGCGTTTTTGATCTTTACGCGCCTGTGCACTGTTGGCGTTATCTTTGGCTGAATCTTGTGGCTGGTTTTCCTGCTTTTGTAGGTCAACAAGCCATTGTTGGTAATCTTCGAGATCGCCATCGAACGCTTCGACTTTGCCGTCGTGGACCAAATAAAGATCGTCAGTCGTCGAACGCAGTAAGTGACGGTCGTGCGAAACCACCACTAATGCACCTTCAAAATCAATCAATGCTTCGGTCAGTGCCTGACGCATGTCGAGATCAAGGTGGTTGGTCGGTTCATCGAGCAGCAGCAGGTTAGGGCGCTGCCAGACAACCAGTGCCAATACCAGGCGTGCTTTCTCGCCACCGGAGAACCGCGCGGTATGCTCGGTGACTTTATCGCCACGGAAACCAAAACCGCCCAGATAGTCGCGAAGTTGTTGCTCGAGTTCTTTTGGCGCAATGCGAGCCAGATGTTGCAACGGAGACTCGTCAGCACGCAAATATTCCAGTTGGTGCTGTGCGAAGTATCCCAGCTTAACGCCTTTCGCCAGGCCAATATCGCCCTTCAATGGCTGAATTTCTTCCGCCAGTAGCTTGATTAGGGTCGATTTACCGGCACCGTTGCGGCCCAGCAGGCCGATGCGAGAACCCGGAACCAGATTTAGCTTGATGGAATCAAGGATCGCGCGGTCGCCATAGCCAGCACTGACTTTTTCCATGCGCAGCAATGGGTTTGGCAAACTTTCCGGGGCACGGAAGCTAAAATGGAACGGGTTATCGACGTGTGCCGGAGCAATCAACTCCATGCGCTCAAGCATTTTCACACGGCTTTGCGCTTGCTTCGCTTTGCTGGCCTTAGCTTTGAAACGATCGATAAAACTTTGCAGATGCGCGACACGCTCCTGCTGGCTTTCAAACATCGATTGCTGTTGAGCAAGACGAGTGGCGCGTTGCCCTTCAAACGACGAATAGTTACCGGTGTATTCAAACATCGACTCTTGCTCGATATGAATAATTTTCCCAACGACTGGGTCAAGGAAATCACGGTCGTGGGAAATTAGAATCAACGTCCCCGGGTAGTTTTTCAACCAGCGTTCCAGCCAAATAACGGCATCTAAATCCAGGTGGTTGGTCGGTTCATCGAGTAACAGTAAATCTGAGCGGCAAATTAGCGCTTGTGCCAGGTTCAGGCGCATACGCCAGCCACCCGAAAAATCGCTAACCGGGCGTTCGAGCTGTTCATTGCTGAAGCCTAAGCCGTGCAGCAAGCTGGATGCGCGGGAGCGAATCGTCCAGGCATCAACCGCATCCAGTTTACCGTGAACCAGCGCGATAGCATGGCCGTCATTGCGCTCATTGGCCTTTGCCAGTTCGGCTTCAAGCTGGCGGAATTCGCGGTCGCCATCAATGACATATTCAATGGCTGGCATCGCCAGCGCAGGTGTTTCCTGATTTACCCAGGCTAAAGCCCAATTTCCAGGGAAAGTCATACTTCCACCATCGGCGCTGATCTCGTTCTTCAGCAGCGCCAGCAGCGTGGATTTACCGCAGCCGTTTTTACCCACCAGACCCACTTTTTGGCCCGGATTGATGGTAGCGGTGGCGTTATCCAGCAGAACGCGAGTACCGCGACGAATTTGTAACGAGGAGAAAACAATCATAAAGCGCCGTATGTTCAGAGTATGTTAAATTGTCATTATATTTAGGTAACGTGAAGCATCAGCCTTCGCGTCGGGCTGCATGGTAGCCCAAAATAAAGACTATGACGACGCCCTGGAGGGTAATGATGTTGCAGCCGCCGAAAGTTTTGCTGCTATATGCCCATCCGGAGTCACAAGACTCGGTCGCAAACCGCGTCTTACTCCAGCCGGCGCAAAAGCTTGCTAATGTCACTGTGCATGACCTCTATGCGCACTATCCTGACTTTTTTATCGATATCTATCATGAGCAGGCATTGCTGCAAGAGCATGATGTCATCGTCTTCCAACATCCTCTTTATACCTATAGCTGCCCGGCGTTACTCAAAGAATGGCTGGACCGTGTGCTGAGCCGTGGTTTTGCCAGTGGTGTTGGAGGTAATGCTCTGGAGGGAAAGTATTGGCGCAGTGTGATTACCACCGGAGAACCGGAAGGTGCCTATCGGCATGACGGTTTTAATCGGTTTCCGCTGACTGATATTTTGCGTCCGTTTGAACTTACGGCGGCGATGTGTCGTATGCACTGGATGAATCCCATCATTGTGTACTGGGCGCGCCGTCAGTCTCCCCAAGAGCTTGCCAGCCATGCGAAGGCCTATGGCGAGTGGTTGGCTGCACCGTTATTGCCGGGAGGTCGCTAATGGAAGGTTCAGGCGTTTTGCTGGCGGGTGTGCTGTTTCTGTTTGCGGCGGTGGTTGCTGTACCGATTGCTGCCCGTTTAGGGATTGGCGCGGTGCTGGGATATTTATTGGCCGGTATCGCCATTGGCCCGTGGGGGTTAGGTTTTATCAGTGATGTGGATGAAATTCTGCATTTCTCTGAATTGGGTGTCGTGTTCCTGATGTTTATCATCGGGCTGGAGTTGAATCCCTCCAAACTTTGGCAACTCAGGCGCTCCATTTTTGGCGTCGGTGCGGCACAAGTGTTGCTCAGTGCGGTGGTGTTGGCCGGTTTGCTGATGCTGACGCAGTTTTCCTGGCAGGCGGCAGTGATTGGCGGTATCGGACTGGCGATGTCATCGACCGCGATGGCGTTGCAGTTGATGCGCGACAAAGGGATGAATCGCAATGAATCCGGGCAACTCGGTTTTTCTGTACTGCTGTTTCAGGATTTAGCGGTGATCCCCGCGATCGCGTTAGTGCCGCTATTGGCCGGCGATGACGATGGTCATACGGATTGGGTAAAGATCGGCTTCAAAGTGCTGGCCTTCGTTGGCATGTTGATTGGCGGGCGCTATTTGCTCAAACCAGTCTTCCGGTTTATTGCCGGTTCCGGCGTGCGCGAAGTGTTTACCGCCGCCGCGTTATTGCTGGTGCTGGGCTCGGCGTTGTTTATGGATGAATTGGGCTTTTCGATGGCACTAGGGACCTTCATCGCCGGCGTGTTATTGGCAGAAAGCGAATACCGGCACGAACTGGAAACGGCTATCGATCCTTTTAAAGGATTATTGCTGGGACTGTTCTTTATTTCCGTGGGCATGGCGTTAAATCTGGGCGTGCTCTACACCCATATTTTTTGGGTCATTTTAGGTGTACTGGTGCTGGTCGCCGTTAAAGCCGTTGTGTTGTACGGCCTGTCGTGGTTTTTTGGCTTGCGCAGCTCAGAGCGTTTGCAGTTTGCCGGCGTGTTAAGCCAGGGAGGGGAGTTTGCTTTCGTACTTTTCTCAACGGCTTCATCGCAAAAGCTATTTAGTGGCGACCAAATGCCGCTGTTACTGGTGACCGTCACGCTTTCTATGATGACGACACCACTACTGATGAAAGGCGTCGATGCCATTCTTGCGCGGCGTTTTAATGTTGCTGGCGATGAAACAGATGAAAAACCTTACGTGGAAGACGATCAGCCGCAGGTCATTATTGTTGGTTTTGGGCGGTTTGGGCAGGTCATTGGTCGTTTGCTGATGGCGAACAAGATGCGTATCACGGTACTTGAGAGAGATATCAGTTCTGTAAGCCTGATGCGTAAATACGGCTATAAAGTTTATTACGGCGATGCGACAGAGCTTGAGTTGCTGCGTTCAGCGGGCGCTGAAACAGCAAAGTCTATCGTGATTACCTGTAACGAACCGGAAGACACAATGAAAGTGGTTCACTTGTGTCAACAACACTTTCCACATCTGGCGATACTGGCGCGAGCCAGGGGGCGTGTAGAAGCTCACGAGTTGTTGCAAGCTGGGGTGACCCAATTTTCACGTGAGACCTTCTCCAGTGCGTTGGAGTTGGGGCGCAAGGCCTTGATGTCGCTGGGTATGCACCCGCATCAGGCGCATCGTGCACAACTCCATTTCAGGCGGTTGGATATGAGTATGCTGCGCGAATTAATGCCAATTCATACCGATAACGCACAAATTTCCAGGGTGCGTGAAGCGCGTCGTGAACTGGAAGATATTTTCGAACGTGAGATGCAGCAAGAGCGTCGCCAGTTCGATGGTTGGGATGATTTTGAATAATTAAGGTGAAACCAATGCCGGTGCGTAAACGATTTATTGCCGGGGCAGTTTGTCCCGAGTGTCAGACAAGAGATTCTCTCGCGATGTGGCGTGAGAATAATGTCGATATTGTTGAGTGTGTTAAGTGCGGTCACCAAATGCATGAGGCAGACAAACAACCGCGAGACCATGCTCGCGAACAAGAACAAGTCATTGGGATTTTTCATCCAGACTAGCGAGATGCGCCAGCTTTTTTTAAGCTTAGGGGTACACCGGCGCTAAATTCCGCTACAATCGGCGCCAGTTTTTTTCCCATGCTCGCTCAGGAGATATCATGAAAGTAGCAAAAGACCTGGTGGTCAGCCTGGCTTATCAGGTACGTACAGAAGACGGTGTGTTGGTTGATGAGTCTCCGGTGAGTGCGCCGCTGGACTATCTGCATGGTCACGGCTCCCTGATTTCAGGCCTGGAAACAGCGCTGGATGGCCACGTAGTGGGTGATCGTTTCGACGTGAACGTTGGCGCAAATGACGCTTACGGCCAATACGACGAAAATCTGGTTCAGCGCGTTCCTAAAGACGTGTTCATGGGCGTTGATGAGCTGGAAGTAGGTATGCGCTTTATGGCTGATACCGACCAGGGTCCAGTACCTGTTGAAATCACCGCTGTTGAAGATGAGCACGTTGTTGTTGATGGCAACCACATGCTGGCAGGCCAGAACCTGAGCTTCAACGTTGAAGTTATCGCTATTCGTGAAGCTACTGCTGAAGAACTGGCTCATGGCCACGTTCACGGTGAGCATGATCATCACCACGACCATGACCACGAAGGTGGTTGCTGTGGTGGTCAAGGTCACGATCACGGCGACCATGAACATGGTAAAGGTGGTTGCGGCGGTAACGGTGGTTGCGGTTGCCACTAATCCGTTAAGGATGCCATTAAGAATAAAAAAGGCGTGTCACTGACACGCCTTTTCTTTTTGTACGACTAGTAATGCGGAGGCGGCGTTTCTTCGGCTTCTGAGGCGACCATTGACGGTTGGCTAGCTTTTAACTTTTCAACCAGTAATCGGAAATGCTCACGTAGTTTGACCATCTCTAATTCGTGCGCTGTTACCGTCTGATTTAACTCTTCTATCGTAATCTCCTGAAAAGCGAGACGACTCTCAAGTTCTTCCAGCCGTTGTTCGGTCGATTTTTGGTGCATGGTTAATCTCTCCTGGTCTGCGGATGGACAATTTCCGGCGATTCTACTGAAAAATCCCGTGCGATACAGCGCAGTTTTGCGCTGGACGAAACTTCTTTAAACAAAAAGAGTCTGAAATTGTCTCGATAAGACGCGGAGAGATTGTGTAGATTTCTTCCACGACGTTATAGTACGTCTCTTAGTTGATAATAACCTTGGGGTTTGAGGCCCCGGCCCTGGAGAAATGGATGAAATCACTGTTTAAAGTAACGCTACTGGCGGCCACGATGGCCGTTGCCCTGAGCGCCCCGGCGTTCGCAGCTCCAGCCACTGCAACTAAAGATGCTGCTGCACCTGCTGCAAGCAACGCTGCATTCAAAAATGACGACCAGAAATCTGCGTATGCATTAGGTGCTTCGCTGGGCCGTTACATGGAAAACTCTCTGAAAGAACAAGAAAAACTAGGGATTACGCTGGATAAGAACCAGCTTATCGCTGGTGTTCAGGATGCTTTTGCTGACAAGAGCAAATTATCCGACCAGGAAATTGAGCAGACTCTGCAAGCTTTCGAAGCTCGCGTGAAATCTTCCGCTCAAGCGAAAATGGAAAAAGACGCTAAAGAAAACGCGGATAAAGGCAAAGCCTTCCGTGATACTTTCGCAAAAGAGAAGGGTGTTAAAACCTCCGCTACTGGCCTGATGTATCAAATCGACAAAGCGGGTACGGGTGAAGCGCCGACTGATAGCGACACTGTAGTAGTTAACTACAAAGGTACGCTTATCGACGGTAAAGAGTTCGATAACTCTTATACCCGTGGCGAGCCACTCTCTTTCCGTCTTGACGGTGTTATCCCTGGCTGGACTGAGGGCCTGAAAAACCTCAAGAAAGGCGGGAAAATCAAGCTGGTCATTCCACCAGAACTGGCTTATGGCAAAACTGGCGTCCCAGGTATCCCTGCTAACTCCACACTGGTATTTGACGTTGAGCTGCTGGATATCAAACCAGCACCTAAAGCAGACGCTAAACCAGATGCCGCTCCGGCTCCAGAAGCTGATGCAGCGAAGAGCAAATAAGGCATTATTAACCGCCGCCCTCAGGGCGGCGGTTTTTTATTTGAGGCAAGATATAATAAAAGCTGGAAAGCGCATCTGACGCTGTATTACCTTAGCAGGCTGCGCAACAACTGAGTATGAGTCTGCCCTGACCCCAATTAAGCGCGACAGGCTCTCTGTAGAGGGTGGTATCTTTAAATGTCCAATTCGCTTTTAACCAATGAAACCAGTGAGCTCGACTTACTGGACCAACGTCCATTTGAACAAACCGACTTTGAAATATTAAAATCCTACGAAGCGGTCGTGGACGGGTTAGCGATGCTGATTGGTTCTCATTGTGAAATTGTGTTGCACTCGCTGCAAGATTTGAAATGTTCTGCTATCCGGATTGCGAATGGTGAACATACCGGGCGTAAAATCGGCTCGCCAATCACTGATCTTGCCTTGCGTATGTTGCATGATATGACTGGTGCGGATAGTAGCGTCTCCAAATGCTATTTTACGCGTGCTAAAAGTGGCGTTCTGATGAAGTCAGAAACTATCGCCATCCGTAATCGTGACGAACGCGTTATCGGCCTGCTGTGTATCAACATCAACCTTGATGTGCCGTTCTCACAAATTATGTCGACGTTTATTCCGCCGGAAACGCCGGAAATTGCTTCGTCTGTTAACTTCGCCTCATCCGTAGAAGATTTGGTGATGCAGGCTCTGGAATTCACGATTGAAGAAGTGAATGCCGATCGCAATGTGTCCAACAATGCTAAGAATCGACAGATTGTGCTTAACCTCTACGAGAAAGGTATCTTTGATATTAAAGATGCTATCAACCAGGTTGCTGACCGTTTGAATATTTCCAAGCACACGGTTTATCTCTACATACGTCAATTCAAAAACGGTGATTTCCAGGGGCAGGATAAGTAATGCGTTTTGCCATCCTGGTGACAGGCCCGGCGTATGGCACGCAGCAGGCGAGCAGTGCGTTACAGTTTTCTCAGGCCGTCATCGCCCAAGGCCATACGTTAGAAAGCGTGTTTTTCTATCGTGAAGGGGTCCACAACGCGAACCTTTTGACGTCCCCTGCGAGTGACGAATTTAATGTCGTACAAGCATGGCAACAATTGCATCAGCAACATGGCGTTGAGCTGCATATTTGTGTTGCAGCGGCGCTTCGTCGCGGTGTGACGGACGAAGAGCAAGCCACTCAGCTCGGTTTACCGAGCCATAACTTGCAGCCAGGATTTACTCTTAGTGGTCTGGGGGCGCTGGCGCAAGCAACGCTGACTTGCGATCGAACGGTGCAATTTTAATGAAGCGTGTCGCATTTGTATTTAAATCGGCCCCTCATGGGAGTGCCGCCGGTCGAGAAGGGTTAGATGCCTTACTGGCAACCTCGGCGTTAACTGAAGATGTTGGAGTGTTTTTCATTGGTGATGGGATATTACAACTGATTCCAGGGCAACAGCCCGGTCTTATCCTTGCCAGGGATTACATCGCAACGTTTCGCGTATTGCCGTTATATGACATTGAGCAGTGTTATCTCTGTGCGGCTTCTATCCGCGAGCGGGGATTACCAGTAGACAATGCGTGGGTTCTCGATGCAAAACCTCTAGAACCGGATGCGCTGAGCGAAATGTTGCATCAGTTTGATGTCGTGCTAACCTTCTGAGGCTACATGCTGCATATTTTACAACACTCACCTTTTCAAACTGATCTGGAATCGATGCTGCGCTGTGTAAAGATTGGCGATGAGTTGTTATTGATCCAAGATGCGGTTATTGTCGCCCTCTCAGGAACGAAGGCCTTTGATTTGCTGTGCGCAGCCCCCATTTCTATTTATGCTCTGCAGGAAGATATTGAGGCTCGTGGCTTAACTGCTCAAATTTCAACCAGTATAGGCAAGGTCAGCTATACTGACTTCGTCAGATTGACAGTTAAACACGAACAGCAGATTACCTGGTAAAATCCAGGATTGTTGTATATTTCTTGACACCTTTTCGGCACAGCCCTAAAATTCTGCGTCCTCATATTATATGAGGCCGTTTTATTACGTGTTTACGAAGCAAAAGCTAAAACCAGGAGCTATTTAATGGCAACAGTTAACCAGCTGGTTCGCAAACCACGCGCTCGCAAAGTTGCAAAAAGCAACGTGCCTGCGCTGGAAGCCTGCCCGCAGAAACGTGGTGTATGTACCCGTGTATATACCACCACTCCTAAGAAACCAAACTCCGCACTGCGTAAAGTATGCCGTGTGCGTTTGACTAACGGTTTTGAAGTTACCTCCTACATCGGTGGTGAAGGTCACAACCTGCAGGAACACTCCGTGATCCTGATCCGTGGTGGTCGTGTAAAAGACTTGCCAGGTGTTCGTTACCACACCGTTCGTGGTGCACTTGACTGCTCCGGCGTTAAAGACCGTAAGCAATCTCGTTCCAAGTATGGCGTGAAACGTCCTAAGGCTTAATGGTTTCCGTTAAGTAAGGCCAAACGTTTTAAATAAATGTCAAACTCAATAGAGTTTTGGACAACCCTGAATTAACAACGGAGTATTCCCATGCCACGTCGTCGCGTCATTGGTCAACGTAAAATTCTTCCAGATCCTAAGTTCGGATCAGAGTTGCTGGCCAAATTTGTAAACATTCTGATGGTAGATGGTAAGAAATCTACTGCTGAAACTATCGTGTATAGCGCGCTGGAGACCCTGGCTCAGCGTTCTGGTAAACAAGCACTGGAAGCTTTCGAAGTCGCTCTGGACAACGTTCGTCCGACTGTCGAAGTTAAGTCCCGCCGTGTTGGTGGTTCTACTTATCAGGTTCCAGTAGAAGTACGTCCGGTTCGTCGTAATGCTCTGGCAATGCGTTGGATCGTAGAAGCTGCTCGTAAACGCGGTGATAAATCCATGGCTCTTCGCCTGGCGAACGAACTTTCTGATGCTGCAGAGAACAAAGGTACTGCAGTTAAGAAACGTGAAGACGTTCACCGTATGGCTGAAGCCAACAAGGCGTTCGCTCACTACCGTTGGTAATCCCTTCGGAGTGTTAGTCACCAAGCGGGCGCTTCACATAAGCTGCCCGCTTTGGGTTACTTAAATGAACGTCCCAGGATATAGAGGAATAAAATGGCTCGTAAAACACCCATTGAGCGCTACCGCAACATTGGTATCAGTGCTCACATCGACGCCGGTAAGACAACTACTACCGAACGTGTTCTGTTCTACACCGGTGTAAACCACAAAATCGGTGAAGTTCATGATGGCGCAGCCACCATGGACTGGATGGAGCAGGAGCAGGAACGTGGTATTACCATCACGTCCGCTGCGACCACCTGTTTCTGGTCAGGTATGGCTAAACAGTTCGAACCACACCACATCAACATCATTGATACCCCAGGGCACGTTGACTTCACCATCGAAGTTGAACGTTCCATGCGTGTTCTTGATGGTGCGGTAATGGTTTACTGTGCTGTTGGTGGTGTTCAGCCACAGTCTGAGACCGTATGGCGTCAGGCAAACAAATATAAAGTTCCACGTATCGCGTTCGTTAATAAAATGGACCGTATGGGTGCTAACTTCCTGAAAGTTGTTGATCAGATTGAAAAACGTCTGGGCGCAACTCCGGTGCCTCTGCAACTGGCTATTGGCGCGGAAGAGAAATTCACCGGTGTTGTTGACCTGGTGAAAATGAAAGCGATCAACTGGAACGAATCCGATCAGGGCGTGACCTTCGAATACGAAGAGATCCCAGCTGATATGCAGGAACTGGCCGAAGAATGGCGCCAGAAACTGGTTGAAGCCGCTGCTGAAGGTTCTGACGAACTGATGGAGAAATTCTTTGGTGGCGAAGAGCTAACTGAAGAAGAGATCAAAGCTTCTCTGCGTAAGCGCGTACTGAACAACGAAATTATCTTGGTTACCTGTGGTTCTGCATTTAAGAACAAAGGTGTTCAGGCGATGCTGGATGCGGTTGTTGAATACCTGCCAGCTCCAACTGATGTTACTGCGATTAACGGTATGCTGGACGACGGTAAAGACACTCCGGCAGTTCGTCACTCTGACGACAATGAGCCGTTTGCTGCTCTGGCGTTCAAAATCGCAACTGACCCGTTTGTTGGTAACCTGACCTTCTTCCGCGTTTACTCTGGCGTGGTTAACTCTGGTGACACCGTGTTCAACCCGGTGAAATCAGCACGTGAGCGTTTGGGCCGTATCGTACAGATGCACGCCAACAAACGTGAAGAGATCAAAGAAGTTCGCGCGGGCGACATCGCTGCAGCTATTGGTCTGAAAGAAGTGACTACCGGTGATACCCTGTGTGACCAGGACAATGTGATCATTCTGGAGCGCATGGAGTTCCCTGAACCGGTAATCTCCATCGCAGTAGAACCAAAAACCAAAGCTGACCAGGAAAAAATGGGTCTGGCTCTGGGTCGTCTGGCTAAAGAAGATCCATCATTCCGCGTATGGACTGATGAAGAAACTAACCAGACCATTATCGCTGGTATGGGTGAACTGCACCTCGACATCATCGTTGACCGTATGAAACGTGAATTCAACGTTGAAGCTAACGTTGGTAAACCTCAGGTTGCTTACCGTGAAGCGATTCGCGCGAAAGTTACCGATATTGAAGGTAAACACGCTAAGCAGTCTGGTGGTCGTGGTCAGTACGGTCATGTTGTTATCGACATGTACCCACTGGAGCCGGGTTCGAATCCGAAAGGTTACGAGTTCGTCAACGACATCAAAGGTGGTGTAATCCCAACGGAATACATCCCTGCTGTTGATAAAGGCATCCAGGAGCAGCTGAAGTCTGGTCCTCTGGCGGGTTACCCAGTAGTAGATCTCGGCGTGCGTCTGCACTTCGGTTCTTACCATGACGTTGACTCCTCCGAACTGGCGTTTAAACTGGCCGCTTCTATTGCCTTCAAAGATGGCTTTAAGAAAGCGAAACCAGTTCTGCTTGAGCCTATCATGAAGGTTGAAGTTGAAACTCCAGAAGAGAACACTGGTGACGTTATCGGTGACCTTAGCCGTCGTCGTGGCCAGCTGAAAGGTCAAGAATCTAACGCTACTGGCGTTCAGATTCACGCTGAAGTTCCGTTGTCTGAAATGTTCGGTTACGCAACTCAATTGCGTTCTCTGACCAAAGGTCGTGCATCTTACTCCATGGAATTCCTGAAGTATGATGACGCACCAAACAACGTTGCTCAGGCCGTAATCGAAGCCCGCGGTAAATAAGCCCAGGGTTTAAAAAACATTGATCCCGTGCTCTCTCCTTGAGGGGAGAGCGCAACAGTAAGGAATATAGCCGTGTCTAAAGAAAAATTTGAACGTACAAAACCGCACGTCAACGTCGGTACTATCGGCCACGTTGACCATGGTAAAACCACTCTGACTGCAGCAATCACTACCGTTCTGGCTAAAACCTTCGGTGGTTCTGCTCGTGCATTCG
>NZ_DATERI010000165.1:0-22244 GCF_035271705.1 Buttiauxella sp. | reverse complement strand
CTGTAATGTCATGAATAGATATGAAAGCTATTTAAAGCTTAAGTTTGCTGAGAGGCTTGGTGTTGCTGGGTTTCTTAAGTGAACTGAAGTGATGTGAAATGACTTAATGGTGTCCCCTGCAGGAATCGAACCTGCAACTAGCCCTTAGGAGGGGCTTGTTATATCCATTTAACTAAGAGGACTTTAGCGGGCGTAGTATACCCGCTTTTGGGGCGGCGTTAAGGGGCAAGCAAGCTGATTGCCTGAAACGTAATCAGTTTTATGTGCGATGAGCCTGATTTTCATCTTTATCGTCTACTTTGCCTTCTTTAATTTCCTGTTGGTGCCGGGCTTTAGCTTTTGCTTCTGCTTTTTTCTTATTGCTCATATCGTTACGGATTTGTGCGTGGCTGATGAGCGCGAAGATAAACGTCCCCCCGCAGATGTTGCCTGCAAGCGTTGGCAAGGCAAATGGCCAGAGGAATTCGCTCCAGTGGATGGTGCCGTTAAAAACCAGGTAGAGGATTTCGACGGAGCCGACCACGATATGGGTTAAATCACCCAGTGCGACCATCCACGTCATGATGATGATGACCACTATTTTTGCAGAACCTGCCGCCGGGAACATCCACACCATAGTGGCAATTATCCAACCGGAGATGATGGCGTTAGCGAACATTTCTTCTGGCGTGTTGTGCATCACTTCCATGCCGATGCTGACGAATGCCTCGCGCGTCTTCTCATCAAATATCGGCATATGTTCAAAGGCAAAGGCGACAAGACCGGTGCCGATGATATTACCCAGCAGCACCACCCCCCATAAACGCAGCAATAGCAGGAAGTTTACCCCGCTCGGTTTCTGCATCACTGGCAACACGGCGGTGACAGTGTTCTCAGTAAAAAGCTGTTGGCGCGCCATGATGACGATAATAAACCCGAAGGTGTAGCCGAGGTTTTCCAGCAAAAAGCTGCCGGGTACGCCTTCCAGATTGACGTGAAATACCCCTTTTGCCAGTAGCGATGCGCCCATCGATAAACCCGCCGCAATCGCCGACCATAACAACGCCATCGCGTCACGTTCCAGCTCTTTTTCACCGTCCTGACGGATATGTTCGTGGATAGCCATTGCCCGCGAAGGTAGGCGTTCCTCATCGACCTCTATCTTTTCTCCATTATCTTTCTCATCACTTTCGACTTCGATTCCATCGCTGGATTTGTTGATTTTGTCTTCTTTTAGTTCATCCATTCTTCGGGTCTCTCGCGGGTGATTTGTTCCTTTAAGCGTAGCGGTTTTTAGCTACGTACCCCGAGGCGTACGCTAATTCGACTTAATTTTGATCTCGTGCGCGAGGTTTACCTCTTTTGGAGTACCGCAACGGCGGTAGGCCAACTGGAGCAAAACCCGCGGTGTGTTATGATCTTGCGCTCAGAGACAAGGAGTGGCTCCCCAAATGCTTGATGCGATTAACCTGACCTGCGTACGTGATGACCGCGTGTTATTTAGCGAGTTGTCGTTTAGCGTACGCTCTGGTGAAATGGTGCAAATCGCCGGGAAAAATGGAGCCGGGAAAACGTCGCTGTTGCGGATTTTGGCGGGGCTGGCACAAGCTGAGGAAGGCGAAGTGAAGTGGCAGGGGGAAGGGTTATCCCGCGCGCGCTATCAATATCACCAGGACTTGCTGTGGCTTGGGCATCAGCCTGGTATCAAAACGGTGCTGACTGCCTTTGAAAACCTCAGCTTTTATCATGCTGAAGGTGTGCCATCTCTACGTTGGCAAGCACTCACTGAAGTGGGTTTACTGGGTTTTGAAGATGTTCCGGTTAACCAACTTTCTGCCGGGCAACAACGGCGTGTGGCGCTGGCCCGTTTGTGGTTAAGCACACATAAAATCTGGATTCTGGATGAGCCTTTCACCGCAATCGACGCAACCGGTGTGGAAAAACTCACGCTCATCCTCAAGCGCCATACCGAAAATGGCGGCATGGTCATTCTCACCACGCATCAGCCACTGGCAGCCGACAACGTGCGCCAAATTTATTTGCAGGAGAAACGGGCATGATGCGCCGAATTTTCCTGCATGAATTGCGAGTGGTATGGCGCAAAGGCGCGGAAATCGCCAACCCTCTGTGGTTCTTTCTTATCGTTATCACTCTGTTTCCGCTGGGTATTGGCCCTGAGCCGCAATTGCTGGCGCGTATTGCGCCGGGCGTGATTTGGGTGGCGGCGTTACTGGCGTCGCTGCTGGCGATGGACAGGTTGTTTCGCGATGACTTTCAGGATGGAACGCTAGAGCAACTGATGTTGCTACCCATCCCTTTGCCTATGGTGGTGTTAGCGAAAGTGACCGCTCACTGGGTGGTGACGGGATTGCCGTTGCTGATTCTCTCGCCACTTGCCGCGCTGTTGTTGGGGCTGGATTTTTACGGCTGGCAAGTGATGGCGATGACGCTATTACTGGGCACCCCGACGCTGAATTTCCTGGGCGCGCCGGGCGTGGGGCTGACGGTGGGGTTACGGCGCAGCGGCGTGTTGTTGAGCCTGTTGGTGTTGCCGCTCACTATCCCGCTGTTAATTTTTGCTACCGCCGCCATGGACGCCGCTTCTATGCATCTTCCGGTGGACGGTTACATGGCAATCCTTGGGGCGTTACTTGCGGCGAGTGCGACTCTTAGCCCGTTTGCAACAGCGGCGGCATTGCGCATCAGCGTTCAGTAGCTGTCTTGTCGGATGGCACTTAGCTTATCCGACCGACAAAAAGCCTGCCGTTGTAGGGGGATTAGCGAAGCGACATCCACCCATCCGAGCAGATAAAAATTTCGTTTGTGAGCATAAATTATGTGGAAAGCGTTACATCAACTCGCTAAACCCGAGCGGCTTTATCAGCTATGCGGTTATTTTGTGCCGTGGTGCGCACTCATCAGCGCCGTGTTATTGGTTGTCGGTTGCGTCTGGGGTTTTGGATTTGCGCCCGCGGATTATCAACAAGGTCAGAGCTATCGCATTATGTACCTTCATGTCCCGGCGGCTATCTGGTCGATGGGGATTTATGGCTCGATGGCGGTCGCTGCATTTATTGGGCTCGTCTGGCAGATGAAAATGTCTGACCTCGCCGTTGCGGCGATGGCACCGGTTGGGGCGGTGTTGACGTTTATCGCTCTGGTGACGGGTTCTGCGTGGGGTAAACCGATGTGGGGAACCTGGTGGGTCTGGGATGCACGCCTGACATCAGAACTGGTGCTGTTGTTTCTCTATATTGGCGTGATTGCGCTGTATAACGCTTTTGACGACCGCCGCCTGGCCGGGCGCGCTGCGGGTATTCTGGTGCTGGTGGGCGTGGTGAACTTACCGATTATCCATTTCTCGGTTGAATGGTGGAATACCTTGCATCAAGGCTCGAGCAACATGCAGCAAAGTATCGACCCTTCCATGCGCACGCCGTTGCGCCTGACCATTTTCGGTTTTCTGATGCTGTTTGCCACGCTAACACTCATGCGCTTGCGTAACCTTATTTTGCTTCAGGAACAGCGCCGCCCGTGGGTTTTGGCGCTGGCGAATAAAGAGAGGAACGCATGAACAGCGCTTTTGTAAACTGGAGTGATTTTTTTGCGATGGGGGGCTACGGGTTTTACGTCTGGCTGGCCGTTGCGCTGACGTTCATTCCTTTGCTGTTGTTGGGGGTACACACCCGCTTGCAGCGCCGCACTATTTTAAATTCTGTCACCCGCCAACAAGCCCGGGAAAAGCGTATTCAGGCGGCACAACAAGCAGAGGGAACTGAATGAATCTTCGTCGTAAAAATCGGCTCTACCTGGCGCTTGCGGTGCTGGTGGGATTGGGGCTGACCATCACGTTGGTGTTGTATGCGCTGCGTAGCAATATCGACCTGTTCTATACGCCGAGCGAAATCCTGTATGGCAAAGGTGAAAGCCAACAGTTACCTGAAGTGGGGCAGCGTTTGCGTGTCGGCGGCATGGTTCAGCCAGGCAGTGTAAAGCGTGATAACCAGACATTAAAAGTCACGTTCAAAATTTACGATGCCAGCGGTGTGGTCGATGTCAGTTACGTCGGTATTTTGCCGGACTTGTTCCGCGAAGGGCAGGGTGTGGTGGCACAAGGTGTCTTCGCTGTGGGAAACAAAATTGAAGCGAAAGAAGTGTTGGCCAAGCATGACGAAAATTACACACCGCCGGAAGTAAAAGAAGCGATGGATAAAAATCACCAACGCGCACCTAAGGCTTATCAGGATAACGCCTCATGATGCCTGAAATGGGGAGTTTTTTGCTGTGTCTGGCGCTTGGCTGGTCATTGCTACTCAGTGTTTATCCGTTGTGGGGCGTGAAACGTAATGACTCACGATTAATGGCTTCAAGCCGCCCTCTGGCATGGGCGCTCTTTATCACGCTGTGTGCGAGTTTCTTGGTGCTGGTTAATGCGTTTGTGGTTAACGATTTTACCGTGTTGTATGTCGCCAATAACTCAAACACCGAGCTGCCCGTCTGGTATCGCGTTGCTGCGACCTGGGGCGCGCACGAAGGCTCATTGCTATTGTGGGTTCTGCTGTTAAGCGCATGGACTTTCGCGGTGGCATTGTTCAGCCGCAGTATGCCGCAAGATGCGGTGGCGCGGGTTCTGGCCGTTATGGGGATGGTTAATTTCGGCTTCCTGATGTTTATCATTTTCACGTCGAATCCGTTCACCCGCACCTTGCCCGACTTCCCGATAGAAGGCCGCGATTTGAATCCTCTGTTGCAGGATATCGGGCTGATTTTCCATCCGCCGCTGCTGTACATGGGGTATGTCGGTTTCTCCGTGGCATTTGCGTTTTCTATTGCTGCATTGATGGCGGGCAAACTGGATGCGGCTTGGGCACGTTGGACGCGTCCGTGGACGCTGGCAGCCTGGTCATTTTTAACTATTGGTATCGTGTTGGGTTCGGCCTGGGCTTACTACGAGTTAGGCTGGGGCGGCTGGTGGTTCTGGGACCCGGTAGAAAATGCCTCGTTTATGCCGTGGCTTGCGGGAACGGCACTCATCCATTCGCTTTCGGTCACTGAAAAACGCGGCAGCTTTAAAGCCTGGACGGTGTTGCTGGCAATCACGGCATTCTCACTGTGTTTGTTGGGCACCTTCCTTGTGCGTTCGGGCGTGTTGGTTTCAGTGCACTCTTTCGCATCAGACCCCGCACGCGGGATGTTTATCCTCGCCTTCCTGGTGATTGTGATTGGTGGCTCGCTGCTGCTGTATGCGGTGAAAGGCGGCAAAATCCGGTCACGTGTCGGGAATGGTTTGTGGTCTCGGGAATCATTTTTACTCGGTAATAACGTGCTGTTGATTGCCGCGATGTTGGTGGTGTTGCTGGGAACGTTACTTCCGTTGGTGCACAAGCAACTCGGGCTGGGCAGCATTTCTATCGGCGAACCCTTCTTCAACACCATGTTTACCGCACTGATGGCACCCTTTGCCTTGCTAATGGGGATTGGCCCGTTGGTGCGCTGGCGCCGTGATGAACCGCAAAAACTGGTGAAACGCTTGGTCATTGCAGTGGCGTTCACGGTGGTGCTTTCACTGGTGTTGCCGTGGTTAATGCAAGACCGTGTCGAAGCCATGACGGTGGTCGGTTTGCTGATGGCGATATGGGTGTTTGTCCTGGCGCTAATGGAAGTCTATGAACGTGCGACCCATCGCCATGGCCTGCTCAAAGGGTTATGGACATTGCCACGCAGCCATTGGGGCATGGTGTTCGGGCATTTGGGGCTGGCCGTTACGGTTGTCGGCATCGCCTTTAGCCAGAATTACAGCATTGAACGTGATGTGCGGATGAAAGCGGGCGACAGCATCGATATCCACCAGTATCACTTTGTATTCCGCGAGGTTAATGAGCTGACTGGCCCGAACTACCGTGGTGGCGTGGGCACTATTGATGTCACGCGCAATGGCAAGCACGAAGCCACGCTGCATGCGCAGAAGCGTTTCTACAACAGTAACCGCGCCATGATGACCGAAGCGGCGATTGATGGTGGCGTGACACGTGACCTATACGCCGCACTCGGCGAAGAGTTAGACGATGGTAGTTGGGCGGTGCGCCTGTATTACAAACCTTTCGTGCGCTGGATTTGGCTGGGCGGCATCCTGATGACCCTCGGTGGTCTGTTCTGTCTGTTTGACCCACGTTACCGACTGCGTAAAAACGTGCCGGAGGCTGCATGAAGCGCAAAATATTGTTTATCCCGTTAGGGTTGTTTTTACTGCTGGCCGCAATGCTGCTGTGGCAACTGGCGCGAAATGCGCAGGGTGATGATCCGACCCATCTTGAGTCGGCGCTCGTCGGGAAGCCAGTGCCGGTGTTTCGTCTTGAGTCGCTGGAAAACCCCGGCAAGATTTACGACCAGGCCGTGCTCAATGACGGTAAACCGTTATTACTCAATGTCTGGGCGACCTGGTGCCCGACGTGTCGTGCTGAGCATCAGTATCTTAACGGGCTGAAAGCGCAGGGCGTTCGCGTGGTTGGCATGAACTATAAAGACGATCGCCACAAAGCCATTAACTGGCTCAATGAGTTAGGTAATCCCTATGCGCTGAGCTTGTTTGATGGCAACGGTATGTTGGGTTTGGACTTGGGGGTTTACGGTGCGCCAGAAACGTTCCTCATTGATGGCAAAGGGATTATTCGCTATCGCCATGCGGGCGATCTTAACGATCGCGTTTGGCAGCAAGAGCTGAAACCGCTGTGGGATAAGTACAACAAGGAGGCGGGTGCATGAAACGCGGATGGCTACTGATCGTTGCATTCCTGTTCTCGTTTAATGTACTGGCGGCTATAGAGACTTTCCAGTTTAAAGATGAGGCGCAAGAGCAGCAATTCCGTCAATTGACTGAGCAACTGCGCTGCCCGAAATGCCAGAACAATAGCATTGCCGATTCCAACGCGATGATTGCCTCTGACATGCGTCTGAAAGTCTATGAGTTACAGCAGCAGGGGAAAACGAAGCAACAAATCATCGACTACATGGTAGAAAGATACGGTAATTTCGTCACTTACGAACCGCCGATGACGCCAGCAACCCTTATTTTGTGGGTGCTTCCTGTGCTGTTTATTCTGGGTGGCGTAGGCGTGATTGTACGGCGTAGCCGCAAACGACGAGTGTATTTTACTGACGAGCCGGAAAGTGAAGAACTTCCGGTCGTCACCAAAAAAGCGCACTTCTGGTTTTTCGCCCCAGGTGTGGTGGTGTTGATTGCGGTGAGCGTGGGCGTTTATCTGAAAACGTCGGATATCAAGCAGGTGCGAGCCTGGCAAAAACTCTCAAATCAGACTCCGCAACTGTTGCAGCGAGCATTAGATCCGCAAGCAAAGCCGCTGAATATGCAGGAAATGACCGATCTTGGTCTTGGGTTACGCACCCAATTGCAGCACGAACCTAACAATATTGAGGGCTGGATGATGCTAGGCCGAATTGGTATGGTTCTGAATAATGCAACAATCGCTACGCAAGCCTTTGCACATGCGTTTAAACTGTCGCCCACCAACAGTAATGTAAAGCTGGGCTATGCTGAAGTATTGACTCGCAGCGGCGATCCGCAAGATAACCAACTGGGTGGGAATCTGTTAAGAGAGCTCCTCAATACGGACCATACAAATGTTCGTGTATTAAGCCTGCTGGCTTTTAATGCATTTGAACAACAACAGTACCGCGAAGCGATTGGTGCATGGCAAATTATGTTGCAAGTCCTACCAGCAAACGACCAGCGTCGGGCCGTGGTGCAAAGAAGCATCGAACAGGCAAAGGCCGCGCAAGCTGGCATGGACAACACCAAACCTGAGAGCGTAGAGCAAAAATAACAGGGAGATAACTATGAATTTCCGCCTGACCGGGTTAGCACTGGCCGCTACCGTTTTAGTAGGCTGTGCGAGTTCGGCAGATACACAACCGCAAGGGCGTTCGGACCCCTTAGAAGGGTTCAACCGCACCATGTACGACTTCAACTTTGATGTGTTGGATCCGTATATTGTGCGCCCGGTTGCTGTGGTGTGGCGTGATTATGTGCCGCAACCGGCACGTAATGGGCTGAGCAACTTCACCAGTAACCTCGAAGAACCTGCTTCTATGGTGAACAATTTTCTCCAGGGCGACCCGTATCAGGGAATGGTGCATTTCACCCGTTTCTTCCTGAACAGTATGTTGGGTATGGGTGGTTTCATTGATGTCGCGGGAATGGCAAATCCGAAATTACAACGCCTTGAGCCAAACCGTTTTGGTACGACACTTGGGCATTATGGCGTGGGCTACGGTCCATATGTCCATTTACCTGCCTACGGTAGCTTCACTATCCGTGAAGATGGCGGTGAGATGCTAGACAATTTGTATGCCCCACTGTCCTGGCTAACCTGGTGGATGTCTGTGGGCAAATGGACGCTTGAAGGTATCGAAACGCGTGCGCAATTGTTGGATTCTGAAGGCTTGCTGAAACAATCTTCAGACCCGTATATTTTGGTGCGTGAAGCCTACTTCCAACGCCATGATTTCATGGCAAACGGCGGGAAACTGACCCCGCTTGAGAACCCGAATGCCGAGTCTATTCAGGACGATCTGAAAGATATCGACTCTCAGTAAGCGCAAGGTATGTGAGAGAAATAAAAAAGGCGAAACCAAGGTTTCGCCTTTTTTGTCACCGTTAACTATCAGAATGCATAGTTAAAGTTCATGCCGTACAGCCACGCTTGGCCTTCAGAGCGGAAGGTATATGGGCCTTCTTTGAACTCAACGTTCTGACCGTGCATGTAGGAAACACCCAGGTCTACAGACGCATCTTCGTTAAAGGCGTAGGTTGTACCGGCACTTATCCAGAAGCGGTCCTGATCCGGGATAGAAATAGAACGGTGATCCGAAGGAACCGGGCTGTCATCAAACGCGATACCGGTACGGAAGGTCCAGTTCTTGTCCATAAAGTAAGTGGTACCTAAAGCAATACGGTACGCATCTTTAAAGCTTTCATCTTTATAGAACAGGGTCTGGCCGTTGGTACCAGTGGCTTTCAGCTCCTGGAACTGGCTCCAGCTGGTATAAGCAATGCTGTAGTGAATTGCCCACTGTGGATCAACTTTGTTATATCCGGACAGCTCCCACATCTCTGGCAAGTTCAGAGTCAGAGAACCTGGAACGGTTTGCCCATTGGTGCCAGATGGTAAGCCAAAGTTAGACAACAGCGGGTTATAAGCGGAAGGCAAGCTGCTTTTATAGTCGCCGTCGAAGTCGATTTTGATTTCGGAACGGTAGGTAAAGCCGTAGCGGTTATCTTTATCGATTTCATAAAGGATACCGGCGTTCCAGCCATAACCCCACTCGTCACCTTCCAGATGCGCGATTTGGGTATCGGAAGGAAGACGGGAAACTGGGCCTGCCAGTGAAGGAGGCAAAGCGCCAGAACCTGCGATAATTTGGCCAAGATCACCTGCATAACGCTCGATTTTCGCTTTGGCATAAACAGCATCAAAGCCAAGACCAAAGCTCCAATTGCTGTTTAAACGGTATGCGCCGCTCAGGTTCAGGTTCACCGTCGTCAGGTCGGTTTTGCCGCCCATTGAACCTGCAGCGTAATCGTCTGCAAATTCTGTCGCTAAACCGTAGTTTGATGTAACCGAAGCACCCCAACCAAATTGTTCGTTAATGGGTGAAACAAAGTGGAAGTTTGGAACCCAGGCGGTCGGAGCAATGTTATTAGCATCGGTGCTACGGCCTGACGGAGAGGTACCGGAAATATTCACGTCGGGATCGATGAATACCGCACCGCCAGAGAATGAAGAGCGGTCAAACATCATGATCGTTGCAGGGTTACGGCTGGCGGAACCTGCATTATCTGCGACAGCGCCTTCCCCAGAATAAGCTCGGCCAAGGCCTGAGGAAGAGAACTCGTTTAATTGAAAGCCGGCTGAGTATGCCTGCGATGAGACTATTGCCACTGCAACCGCGAGGGCTGACTTTGTAAACAGGTTTTTCTGGCTCATGACCAAAACCTCATAATAGATTTATTTTTATACAAACATTGTTACATACAGTAACAGGAGTGCGAATAGTAGGGGCTGATCTGTTACAGAGAAATCAGACCAGTGGCGAGAGTATAGGTCCGACCAGATGGGATGTTGCAAGTTTGTATCTAAAAAATATCCAATTTGATCATCGAAACGAGATCTGCCTGGCAAAATCGGGGTTGGTGTCACTCAGTAAAATGGGTGAATCTTGTTTTAGATCATTTTTAAGTGTGATTTGGGTCACTTGAAGATTTTGACAAGATTAACGACTGGAGTCGCTTCAACAGGGAGCGTAAAATAGACAGGAATTGTTTAATCCTATTCAATGCGAAATACAGAGGAAATCATAAAATGAGTAAAAACAGTGCTGATGAAACCCCGGTTTGCTGCTGTATTGATGTCGGTTCTATCATTGATAATACTGACTGCACAGCAACCTACAGCCGCGTGTTCGCCACTCGTGTAGAAGCTGACGAAACTCTGGCAGCGCTGAGCGAAAGGGCTCGCGAAGTTGAAAATGAACCTTGCGAAATCGTTTCTCGTTATACCGATGAAGCTGAAGGTGTTCGTCTGGATATTGATTTCACTTTTAGTTGCCAGGCTGAAACCATGATCTTCCAACTGGGTCTGCGTTAATTGTAAAAATGTCGGATGGCGCAAGCTTGTCCGATCGACACGTCCCAACTGTAGGTGGAAAAGCGAAAGCGTCATCCACCTTCTTCACTTTACTATCCTTCCGTAAAGCGTGTTCCCCCTCCCAATTCTTTCGTCCTTTAGTTGGCTGATTGTAACTTTTTGGTTAAAACTGTGATCAGGTCAGACCACTATTGGTCGTTTACAATATTTATACCCAAAACTTTAAAGTTACAGCAAGGCAGCAAAAGAACTCATCCTAATGAGCTTATATGAGTCAGTGATTTAGGTGAGTGAATGCAGCAACGCCGCTGTCGCTTCATGGATGTAGGGTAGAACAGGGGAGCGTTATGAGTCAGGCACTTCCGCTGGTCACCCGTCAGGGTGACCGCATCGCCATCGTCAGTGGTTTACGTACACCGTTTGCCCGTCAGGCGACGGCATTTCACGGTATACCTGCCATCGATCTGGGCAACATGGTGGTCAGCGAATTGTTGGCCCGCAGCGAAATTCCCCCAGAAGTCATTGAACAATTGGTCTTCGGCCAAGTCGTCCAGATGCCGGAAGCCCCCAACATTGCCCGTGAGATTGTGCTCGGCACCGGAATGAGTGTGCATACCGACGCTTACAGCGTTAGCCGTGCGTGTGCGACCAGCTTCCAGGCCGTGGCGAATGTCGCCGAAAGCTTAATGGCGGGTACGATCCGCGCAGGGATTGCCGGTGGCGCTGACTCCTCATCCGTTCTGCCCATTGGCGTGAGTAAAAAACTGGCGCGCGTACTGGTTGATGCTAATAAAGCCCGCACGCTTGGGCAAAAGCTGAAACTCTTCTCGCGCTTACGTCCTCGCGATTTATTGCCCGTGCCACCCGCAGTAGCGGAATACTCCACCGGTTTGCGGATGGGGGATACTGCTGAACAAATGGCGAAAACCCACGGTATTACGCGTGAACAACAAGATGCACTGGCGCATCGCTCCCACACCAAGGCCGCGATTGCCTGGCAAGAGGGCAAACTGAACGATGAGGTCATGACCACCTTTATTCCTCCGTATCGTCAGCCTTTCAGTGAAGATAATAATGTTCGCCAGAATTCGTCGATTGCCGATTATGCAAAGCTGCGCCCTGCGTTTGACCGTATACACGGTACCGTCACTGCCGCAAACAGCACACCATTAACCGACGGAGCTGCTGCGGTTATTCTCATGACAGAATCCCGGGCGAAAGAACTGGGTTTGAAGCCACTGGGGTACTTACGCAGTTACGCTTTCACCGCCGTTGATGTCTGGAAAGATATGTTACTTGGCCCAGCCTGGGCGACACCTCTGGCGCTTGAAAGAGCCGGCATCACATTGAATGATCTGACCTTAATCGATATGCATGAAGCCTTTGCCGCACAAACGTTAGCTAACTTGAAAATGCTCGCCAGCGAGCGTTTTGCTCGCGATGTGTTAGGCCGCGCCCATGCCACTGGCGAAGTGGACGATGCGAAATTCAACGTATTAGGTGGCTCGATTGCTTACGGTCACCCGTTTGCAGCAACTGGAGCACGAATGATCACGCAAACGCTGCACGAACTGCGGCGCCGTGGTGGTGGATTCGGTTTGGTTACCGCCTGTGCGGCGGGTGGATTGGGTGCTGCAATGGTTCTGGAGGCCGAATAATGGAACAGACTTCCGCATTCCACTTACATATTCGACTCGACAATATCGCGGTCGTGACAATAGATGTACCGGGCGAAAAGATGAATACGCTGAAAGCTTCTTTTGGCCCGGAAGTGCATAACATCATCAAACAAATTCGCGATAACTCCGCGCTGCAAGGGCTGATTTTTATCTCCGGCAAACCAGACAATTTTATTGCTGGTGCTGATATCAACATGATCGCTAACTGCCAGACAGCACTTGAGGCGCAAACCTTGGCCCAACAGGGTCAGCAAATCATGGCGGAAATCGCGGCTCTTCCTATTCCTGTCGTGGCAGCCATTCACGGTGCGTGCCTGGGCGGTGGCCTGGAAATGGCACTGGCATGCCATTCACGTATCTGTACTGATGACGAAAAAACCAAACTCGGTTTGCCTGAAGTGCAACTAGGCTTGCTGCCAGGCTCTGGCGGTACGCAGCGTTTGCCACGTTTAATAGGCGTTAGCAATGCGTTGGATATGATTCTAACCGGTAAGCAATTGCGCCCACGTCAGGCATTAAAACTTGGGCTGGTAGATGAAGTCGTACCGCATTCTATTCTGTTGGCTGCAGCCATTGAGCGGGTGGCAAAAGGCCGCCAGCCATCGCGAATACTCCCGGTTCGGGAACGCATTTTGGCGGGGCCGCTTGGCCGTTCTTTATTGTTTAGCATAGTGAGTAAGAAAACCGAGCAAAAAACGCGCGGTAATTATCCTGCGACGCAGCGCATTATCGACGTGATTAAAGTCGGTCTGGGGCAAGGGAGTTTTAGCGGTTACGAATCGGAGGCTAAAGCCTTTGGCGAACTGGCTATGAGTCCGCAATCCGCCGCTTTACGGGGTTTATTCTTTGCCAGCACCGAGCTTAAAAAAGAACATGGTGCGGATGCACAACCGCGCCCGATAAACGCAGTGGGTGTGCTGGGCGGCGGTTTGATGGGCGGCGGTATTGCGTTTGTCACGGCGACGAAAGGCAAGTTACCCGTGCGTATTAAAGACATTAACAACGATGGCATTAACCATGCGCTGAAATACAGTTGGGACTTGCTGGATAAAAAAGTGCGCCGCCGCCATATGAAAGCGACGGAGCGCCAGAGAGAAATGGCGCGTATTTCCGGCGGCACTGATTATCACGGTTTCAAAAACCGTGACATCGTGGTGGAAGCTGTTTTTGAAGATCTCGCACTCAAGCAAAAAATGGTCGCAGAAATTGAAAGCAATGCGGCACCCCATACCATTTTTGCATCGAACACTTCTTCGCTGCCGATAGCCGATATTGCGGCCAATGCCGCACGTCCAGAACTTGTCATCGGTCTGCATTACTTTAGCCCGGTCGATAAAATGCCATTGGTTGAAGTTATTCCGCACGCTGGAACAAGCGCAGAAACCATTTCCACAACGGTTCAACTTGCCAAAAAACAGGGCAAAACACCGATTGTCGTGGGTGACAGCGCGGGCTTTTACGTCAACCGAATTCTGGCGCCATACATTAACGAAGCGATGCGTTGCCTGGTGGAAGGGGAGCCTGTCGATAAAATTGATAATGCGCTGGTGGCGTTTGGTTTTCCGGTCGGCCCAATCCAACTTTTGGATGAGGTGGGAATTGATGTAGGGACTAAAATTGGTCCTATACTTCAGGATGCTTACGGTGATCGTTTTGCCGCTCCGCAAAGTATTGCAGCAATATTGAATGACGATCGCAAAGGTAGAAAAAATGGGCGTGGTTTCTATCTTTATCCAGGGAAAGGGAGTAGAAGCAAAAAGCAGGTGGACCCTGCAATTTATACGCTGTTGGGTGTTTCGCCAAAAGGTACGCTTGCTGAACAAGAGATAGCAGAACGCTGTGTGATGATGATGCTCAATGAGGCGGCACGTTGTCTCGATGAGGGGGTCGTTCGCAGTGCTCGCGATGGTGATATCGGCGGCGTATTCGGTATTGGTTTCCCACCGTTCCTCGGTGGCCCGTTCCGTTATATGGATTCACGGGGCGCGGGTGAAGTTGTCGCACAATTGCAACGCCTGGCAAGCCAGTACGGGGAGCGTTTTGCTCCTTGTGACAGACTTTTACAAATGGTGGAAGAACAACGAAATTTCTGGGAAAAGTGAACCCCCGAGATGAAACTGTAGTCAAAGAAACATGAGTTTATGACTCGGTGAATGGATGCTGGTCGGTCACTTAATAAACAGTGATTGACTATACTTGCACCATTGAAGTAAAAAAACAGCGTTTCATTCGATGTACAGATAAGGCACAATGCCCGGCTGCTGAATTTCTCCTCGCAAGTTTCAGGGGGATTCAAGCATTCCTGGTTAACAAAAGCGGTGCAATATGCAAGTTTTTATCATGCGTCACGGCGACGCAGCACTCGATGCTGCCAGTGACTCGGTACGTCCACTCACTCAGTGTGGTTGTGATGAATCCCGAGTAATGGCGACTTGGTTGAAAGGTCAAGTAGCGGATATCGAACGTGTTCTGGTGAGCCCTTACCTGCGAGCCGAACAAACCCTGGATGTAGTGCGGGAAGCACTGGTTCTTCCAGGTAAAGAAGACATTCTGCCGGAATTGAGACCGTGCGGCGATGTGGGTCTGGTGGGTGATTACCTGCAAGCCCTGGCAAATGAAGGGGTTGAATCGGCGTTGGTGATTTCCCATTTGCCGTTGGTTGGTTACCTGGTGTCTGAGCTGTGCCCACAAGAGACACCGCCGATGTTCAGTACTTCGGCTATCGCCAATGTCACACTTGATCCTGAAACCGGGATAGGGGTGTATAACTGGCAGATGAGTCCGTGTAATTTGAGGGTAGCTAAAGCTATCTGAAAGCCGTAAGTATGAAGAAAAAGAGCCGCGAAATGCGGCTCTTATTATTTAAAGGTACCTTATTAAGGTAATTCCGGCGGCAGCCACTCTTCAATTTCAATCAACACCAACAGTGCAGAATCACCGCCATACTCTTTCGGCGCTTGATGAAATGCCATGATATGCGGGTGTTGCGCCAACCACAGCGGCGTTTGCTGCTTCAAAATGTGTTTACCATGCCCATGCATTACGCTTGCACAAAATATATGTTCACGGCGACAGGCCGCGATCAACGCGCCTAATTCCTGCTTCGCTTGCAACTGTGTCAGGCCATGCAAATCGAGGAATAATTCTGGCGAATAATCCCCGCGACGAATTTTTTTAAGCTCAAAATGGCTGACGTCCTCGCGCACATATCGCGTCGGACCTTCCGTTGCCAGCCGTGGCTGGAATTCATCAGAAAAATAATGACTGGCATCGACTTGCTCTTGTAGCAGTCGTTTTACCGGGACTTCCTGGACCTTCTTGCGCATTGGGCGATGAACAATGGTGTCCTGAGTCAATTTTTTCGTGCCGCTCATCAAATCACGGAAAAGGTTCCTTTCATCAACGCTGAGCGGAGTTTTCTTTTTCATCTCTTTCTCGTCTCGCATTTGTTTTGTCGCCAGTTTACCTGGTTTGCAGTCCATCGCTAAATAAAACGTCATTTTCACGGTAGTGTCAGTAATTGAAATGCTGATTTGTCGCGGCCTTCATGGCAAACTAATCGATTATTGAATTAGCGCGAACGGCCTGCGGAGGGCAACGTGGATAAAATTTTCGTCGATGAGGCAGTGAATGAACTGCACACCATTCAGGATATGCTGCGCTGGGCAGTGAGTCGCTTTAGCGCCGCCAACATCTGGTATGGACACGGCACAGATAACCCGTGGGACGAAGCCGTTCAGTTAGTGCTGCCAAGCCTCTATCTGCCGCTGGATATCCCTGAAGATATGCGTACGGCACGCCTGACGCCAAGCGAGCGCCATCGCATCGTTGAGCGCGTTATTCGCCGTGTGAATGAGCGCATCCCAGTGGCTTATCTGACCAACAAAGCCTGGTTCTGCGGCCACGAATTTTATGTCGATGAACGCGTACTGGTGCCACGTTCGCCAATTGGTGAGCTAATAACCAACCGTTTTGCTGGTCTTTTCGACCAAGAGCCGCGGCATATTCTTGATATGTGTACGGGCAGTGGCTGTATCGCCATCGCCTGTGCGTATGAATTCCAGAATGCAGAAGTCGATGCGGTCGATATTTCTCTTGATGCATTGGCTGTTGCCGAGCAAAACATTGCTGAGCACGGCCTGGAAAATCAGGTCACACCCATTCGTTCCGACCTGTTCCGCGACCTGCCAAAAGTGCAGTACGATATTATCGTGACCAATCCGCCGTATGTGGATGCAGACGATATGGCTGATCTGCCAGGCGAATTCCGCTTCGAACCTGAGTTGGGCCTTGCTGCGGGTAGCGATGGTCTGAAACTGGCGCGTCGCATTCTGGCGTGTGCACCGGACTACCTCGCTGATGGCGGTATCCTGATTTGTGAAGTCGGAAACAGCATGGTACATCTGATGGATCAATACCCAGATGTGCCGTTCACCTGGCTTGAGTTCGACAACGGCGGTGACGGCGTGTTTATGCTGACCAAATCGCAGTTGATCGACGCGCGTGAACATTTCAGCATTTACAAAGATTAATCTGTGCAGGCGGGCCTTATGGCCCGTCTTCTTTTGCTCACAACACAACGAAGAATGACAACGGAAAGAAGATGGCCGGAAACTCTATTGGACAAGTATTTCGCGTAACGACCTTTGGTGAATCCCACGGTGTGGCGTTGGGTTGTATTGTTGATGGTGTGCCGCCAGGCATTCCGCTTACCGAAGCCGATTTACAACACGATCTCGACCGCCGCCGCCCAGGTACCTCCCGCTATACCACGCAACGTCGTGAACCTGATCAAGTGAAAATTCTTTCTGGCGTCTTTGAAGGGGTCACAACCGGCACCAGTATTGGTTTGCTGATTGAGAATACCGACCAGCGCTCGCAAGATTACAGCGCCATCAAAGATGTGTTCCGTCCTGGTCACGCTGATTACACCTATGAACAAAAATACGGCCTGCGCGATTACCGTGGCGGTGGCCGTTCTTCCGCGCGTGAAACCGCAATGCGCGTGGCGGCAGGGGCTATCGCTAAAAAATATCTGGCGCATAAATATGGCATCACCATTCGTGGTTGCCTGACGCAGATGGGCGACGTGCCACTGGAAATTAAAGACTGGGAGCAAGTTGAGCAGAACCCATTCTTCTGCCCGGATCCCGACAAAATCGAAACCCTTGATGAATTGATGCGTGCGCTGAAAAAAGAGGGTGATTCCATCGGTGCCAAGGTCACCGTGGTGGTTGATAACGTGCCACCAGGCCTTGGTGAGCCGGTATTCGACCGTCTGGATGCCGACATTGCCCATGCTCTGATGAGCATTAACGCCGTGAAAGGCGTGGAAATCGGCGATGGCTTTGGCGTCGTTAACCTGCGTGGTAGCCAAAACCGCGACGAAATTACCAAAGACGGTTTCCAGAGCAATCATGCTGGCGGCATTCTGGGTGGCATCAGCAGTGGCCAGCAGATTGTGGCGAACATGGCGCTGAAACCGACTTCAAGTATTATGGTTCCGGGTCGCACCATCAATCGCGAAGGCGAAGAAGTGGAGATGGTGACGCGTGGCCGCCACGATCCTTGTGTGGGTATTCGTGCCGTACCGATTGCTGAAGCCATGGTGGCGATTGTTTTGATGGACCATATGCTGCGTCAGCGTGCTCAAAATGCTGATGTGACTTTCCCTTTACCACGCTGGTAATGCGATGAAAAAAATACTCGTGGGTCTGCTGGCATTTCTTGCCAGTGCCGCTACTTTTGCAGCCACTCCGTGGCAGCAAATTAGTCATCCGATTGCGGGTAGCTCGCAATCTATCGGTGCCTTTTCCAATGGTTGTATTGTTGGTGCCCACGAGTTACCGCTCAACGATCCGCGTTATCAGGTAATGAGGCAGGACCAGCGTCGCTATTTCGGGCATCCTGATTTAGTGTCGTTTATCCAGCGCCTCAGTAATCAGTCGACACAACTGGGTCTGGGAACGTTGCTGATTGGTGATATGGGCATGGCGGCGGGTGGGCGTTTTAGCTCCGGTCATGCCAGCCACCAAAGCGGCCTCGATGTGGACATCTTCTTGCAGCTTCCTAAAGCGCACTGGACATCCGCTCAACTGCTCAAACCGCAAGCACTGGATTTAGTTGCCAGTGATAATCAGCATGTGGTGCCGCGTTTGTGGCAGCCTGAAATTAGCAGTCTGATTAAGCTTGCGGCGAAAGATAATGACGTGACGCGCATCTTCGTCAATCCAGCCATTAAGCAACAGCTGTGCCTGGATGCCGGAGCCGATCGTGACTGGCTGCGGAAAGTTCGCCCGTGGTTTGCTCATCGTGCGCATATGCACGTCCGCCTACGCTGCCCAGCAGACAGCCTTGAGTGCGAAGATCAACCATTACCGCCGCCTGGCGACGGTTGTGGTGCAGAACTGCAAAGTTGGTTTGCACCGCCAGCACCGGGCAGCACGCCACCGAAGAAAAAAACACCTCCCCCGATACCGGCCTCTTGTCAGGCTTTGCTGGATGAGCACGTTCTCTAACGGATAAGTTGATGGAATGGTTTATGGTTTCCCCCGTGATTCTGGTGGCGCTGTTTTTTGTCGCCATGCTTGCGGGGTTTATTGATTCACTGGCGGGTGGCGGAGGGTTGATCACCGTCCCCGTGTTATTAGCGACGGGAATGTCCCCTGCACATGCACTGGCGACCAATAAACTCCAGGCATGCGGCGGTTCAGTTTCCTCCTCACTCTATTTTATTCGCCGCAAAGTGGTGAGCCTGAAGGATCAGAAACTCAATATTCTGATGACGTTCATTGGCTCAACGACAGGTGCATTGCTGGTTCAGTATGTGAAATCAGACGTGTTGCGGCAAATCTTGCCACTGCTGGTGATTGGTATCGGTTTGTACTTTTTATTGATGCCAACATTGGGTGAAGAGGACAGACAGCGCCGCTTATACGGCCTGCCATTTGCGCTGGTGGCGGGGGGATGTGTCGGTTTCTACGACGGTTTCTTCGGCCCAGGTGCGGGTTCTTTTTATGCGCTGGCATTTGTCACACTCTGCGGTTTTAACCTCGCCAAATCTACGGCTCACGCCAAAGTGTTAAACGCGACGTCCAATTTAGGCGGCTTGCTGTTGTTTATCATCGGTGGGAAAGTGATTTGGGGAACCGGCTTTGTGATGATGGCAGGGCAGTTTTTAGGGGCGCGTATGGGATCGGGTCTGGTACTGAGTAAAGGGCAAAAACTGATCCGTCCGATGATTGTGATTGTCTCGGCGGTGATGAGTGCCAAACTCTTATTTGATAGCCACGGAACGGAGATCCTCCATTGGTTGGGGGTAGCATGAGATGACAACAGCAACAATGACGACAACCACAGAACACCATTATCAGGAACTTATCGACATTTTCGATAACTGCTTTAAAGACGAATTTAATACACGTCTGATTAAAGGCGACGACGAACCGATCTATCTTCCAGCAGATGAAGAAACGCCTTATCACCGCGTGGTGTTTGCGCACGGCTATTACGCCAGCGGAATGCATGAGATTTCTCACTGGCTCATCGCGGGCAAAGCTCGCCGTGAAAGGGTTGATTTTGGTTATTGGTATTGCCCGGACGGGCGTGATGCCGAAACACAAAGCAAATTCGAAGATGTGGAAGTGAAACCGCAGGCGCAGGAATGGTTACTGTGCGTGGCGGCAAATTTCCCGTTCAATGTGAGCTGCGACAACCTGAGCGGGGATATCGACCCGGACAGGATTGCATTCCAGCGTCGGGTCCATGCGCAGGTGATGATTTACCTGCAAGAGGGCATCCCGGCACGCACAGCAAAATTGATTGAAGCGTTGGGGCAATTTTACAAAACTCCACCGCTGGCCGCGGAGCAGTTTCCGTGGCCGGAAGATCTAAACTAAAAACCTGCATACTGAAGAGGAAGTACGATGATCGCGGAATTTGAGACACGCATTCTGGCGCTAATTGATGAGATGGTTGAGACAGCCAGCGATGACGAACTGTTTGCCAGCGGTTATCTGCGTGGCCACCTGACTTTGGCGGTAGCGGACCTGGAACACGGTGAAGACCACAGTCCAGAAGCGCTTCATGCAGCGGTGTCAAACAGCCTGGAGAAAGCTATTCAAGCGGGTGAGCTTTCACCGCGTGACCAGTCTTTAGTGCAGGGAATGTGGGATAAATTGTACCAGCAGGCGAATTTTTAATCGTCATTTTCCCGCCCTTCTGAGGGCGGGAAATCACCTTAGCCCCGCAGTTCACTTCCAATACGGAATACACGAGTACTTTCCGTCAGCACATTCACCTGATCAATCATTACATCCGCGGATACCGAGAGCTCTTCCACCATGGAAGCATTGCTTTGCGTGACGCTATCGAGTTCGGCAATCGCTCTGTTGATTTGTTCAATGCCGCGCTGCTGCTCTTCGGTGGCAATGGTGACCTCATCAAGCAAATCATGAACACGGGTAGCGTTATCGATAATATCCGCCATTGATTTGCTCGCCTGAGTGACCTGCTGCGATCCTTCGCTCATTTTGCCCGTAGTGGTATTAATCAGTTGCTTAATATCCTTCGCGGCTTCTGCACTACGGTGGGCAAGGCTACGCACTTCGCCTGCAACAACCGCGAAACCTTTGCCGTGCTCCCCTGCGCGGGCCGCTTCTACAGCGGCATTAAGCGCCAGAATATTAGTCTGGAAGGCGATTCCCTCAATAAGTGTTGTGATTTCAGTCATTTTTTCCGCGCTACCGGAAATACTGAGCATGGTCTGTGAAACCTGGCTCATTACCACGCCACCTTCCTGAGCATGGGTCGCGGCACTCCCCGCAATGGTTTTGGCCTGGCGAGTGTTGTCGGCGTTGTTTTTTACTGTTGACGTTATTTGTTCCATGCTCGCCGCAGTTTCTATCAGAGCAGCTGATTGTTGTTCGGTGCGTGCCGAGAGTTCGCGATTGCCTGAGGCTATTTCTGTGGAATGACTTAAGACGGTATCGGCCGAGTGACGGATAGCGGTGATAAGCTTTCTGAGCTCATCCTGCATGGTACCCAGCGAACCCATCAGGGTATTTTGACCCTCGCTATCGATAGCATGCGTTAAATCTCCAGCAGCAATAACTGATGCGACTTGCTGGGCGCTTGCGGGTTCTCCTCCCAATTGGCGCATTAGGTTGCGAATGAGTAACGTTCCTACAGCGGCGCAAATGAGCAGCACCACTGTGCCGAGTATCAACTGGATGTAGCTAGCGGTTGTGAAGCTTTGTTCAGCTTCGCGCGCTTCGTGATCGGCACTATCAACTTCGCTTTTTTCCAGTTTTGACAGATCGGCCATTAATTGCGTGCGATATTTTCGAGAATTATCACCGCTGATTTGGTTGGCCCCAGCAATATCTTCTCGGTCCAGAGCGCTTATCACTTCAGTATTCGATTCGGAGAAAGACTTGAAGTTTGAAGCAATGTTTCTGGCTATGGGGTTTTCTGTTTTATTTTTGGATAAGGATAGATATTTATTCTGTGCTGTGATGAATTTATCTATTGCTTGCTGCAATTCAACTTTATGTTTTTCGCGATCTTTTAAATCTATCGAAGCGACCATTTGTACTTGCTGTAAGCGGAGTTCTGATAGAATTCCTCTCATTTCAAGGGTGTAACGAACTGCTGGGAAGCGTTCGGTAATTAATGTTTGTGATTTGTTATTATTTTGATACAAAAAGTAAAATGATATTGAGCCCATAATTATCATAAAGGCCAGAATGACAGAAAAGCTGAGTGCTATTTTTTTAGAAAAGGTCAGTTTGTTCATTTTTTTTGCCGTGTTGTTAATCAAGACTAATTAACAACATTAACGGCGGGTAGGGGATATACTTTAGATTAATTTATGAATATGAGTGTTTTTTAAATAAACTCACGCATATATATTGATTACGGC
>NZ_DATERI010000164.1:0-6705 GCF_035271705.1 Buttiauxella sp. | reverse complement strand
ATGGGCAGAGATCGCGTCAGTCCCAATCATGCTGACAAAGCTCTTATCAATTTTGAGAATATCGATCCTCAGGTTTTGCAGGTAACTCAGGCTGGAATTACCGGTTCCGAAGTCATCAATGGCAATAAGAACACCGAGCTTATGCAGTTCTGCAATCAGTCTGTGAGTGACAGCATCACCTACGAGCAGTTCACGCTCGGTTAACTCCAGGACCAGTTTGATGGGATTTTCCCGAAAGCTTGCGATGAACTCAGAACAATCCTCCACCAGGCTTAAGTCCTTGAAGTGCGCTGCACTGATATTGAAACCGAAATGGAACTCCTTTGGTAACTGTTGTACACAGGGGGCAAACTGTTCCCGTACCTGAGTCATCAAATTCCGTGTCATAGGGATGATGAGACCACTGTGTTCCGCCATAGGGATGAAACGATCAGGTGATATCATACCTTGCCGAGGATGTTGCCAGCGCACCAGTACTTCACAGCCGGTCAACTGAGTATGATCTCCAGACACTACGGGCTGGATGTAGGGAATAAACTCCCGGTGAGCCAGTGCCCCTCGCAATTCTTGCTCAGGCGAGTGCATACGCCCCGATTTTCTGAACACCCATATACCCGATACCAGACCCAGCAGAGCCCATGCAATGAGGCTGAATTTTGAGAAGCGCCAGATATTATCTATGTAGTCAGCGGGATACAGGCGGGTAACGATGCGAAACGGGTAACGCGTTGATGGTTGTTCCATATAACCTGGCGTTTCAAGTGGGAATAACTGATCAGTGGGCGCTTCACCGGCTTGCCATCGTTGTTTCCCCACAACCAGGCTCAGGGGGGTATTGGTGCTCAAATTATTGAGTTCGGAGAGTAACAGGCGCCCATAAATTCGCACCGTTATACTGTCATTGCCGACAAGCTCACGGTAAATAACGATTGGCTGATCTGCTTTTACCCAGTTGCCCTTCATGAGAAAGAGCTGGCCTTTCGTATAATTATCAAAGTCGATGCGTTCCTGATACGGGCCGTAGAGGGAAGAGCAATAGATGTTATTGCCATGGGCCAAAAGAATGCTACGCACATCCGGGGAGATTGCCACCTGCATCCTGAGTAGCGGCACAATATCGTTGCAGGGTTTTCCAAGGCTCTCCCTTACAGCAAGGGCCACCTGATGGGCGCTGTCCAGGGATGAGTCAATCCTTTGTTGTGCATTCCGCAAATGAGTCCAGGTCTCCTGCTGCGTATTCGAGACCGTCTGCCACAGTGTAATGGCGGACCCAAACAGAATACACGCGAGACTAACCGCGATGGCGCTAAACAGACGGACTTTAAATTGATGCGTTTTTAAAGTATTAAACGGCATGACTAGTCTCGCTAACACTGAAATGATAATGATGACATTATCGGGTTCTGTCGCATTAAGGAATCGAAGTTAGCCAGAGAACTGCGTGATTAAGTTTTATGAATCGAAAAGATAAAACTGTTTTGCAGGCGACAGTCCGTTCCTCGCTGAGCGAAAGATACGGATGTCCGCTTCACGCCCTGAGACATTCGAACCGACCATATTAAAACGAAGGGTTAGTCAGCGGTTCATACGAAGGAAATGAGATGTTTTTGCCAGATGCAAGTTTTACAAAAACCGTATATCAATCGTCATTTGAAGAATGAGTCGTCAATTGTTTGTTTCTCTGGAAGAGCAAGTCGCTTGTACCATGGCGTTCGAGCGAGAAATTGCCAATCATGACTGGATTTTATGCCGTAATGAAGGAACGATCGAAGACGCAACGATGCAGGTAATTTCTGAGATCTACAAAGTGCCCATATGCCCATAGGCATTGTCTTTTCCCTACGCATACCATTTATGTGACACGTACTACGCTTGTGGATATGCGTTCCAGGAACACACAAAATGTCCGGCGTTTCCTGACTGAGCAGTGCGGGGTAGAATTTCGGTTCGAAAGTGATTTTATGGCCTGGATACGTAATGAGGTGCCTAAAACTCTGGGCGATGTGGCTGATGAGTGGAAGCGCAGGCAGTCACCATAACGCTGATATTTTAAATTCTGAGTCCTCGATGCCAAGGACTCAGTTCACAAGATCCTCAGTTCATTCCGTTCAGCTTTTCCATCACTTCATCAGATAAATTCAGCCGTGCACTGGCCAGATTCTCCTGCAAATGTTCCGGCGATGACGTGCCGGGGATCAGCAAAATATTCGGTGAACGTCTGAGCAACCAGGCCAGCGCCACCTGCATCGGTGTGGCCTGTAAGTCAGCGGCGACTTCATCGAGTTGCGTTGACTGTAGCGGGGAAAATCCGCCCAGCGGGAAGAAGGGCACGTAGGCAATATCTTGCTTCGCCAGTTTATCCACCAGCGCATCGTCGTGGCGGTTGGCCAGGTTATACATATTCTGCACGCAGGCAATTGGCGTCAGTTTCTGCGCGTCCTCCACCTGTTTTGCCGTGACATTACTCAGTCCAATGTGACGAACCAGTCCACGTTCTTTCAGCTTAATCATCGCCTCTAGCTGCGGTTCTAGGGATCCTTCTTTCGGCTGATGAATATCCAGCATACTGCGCAGATTCACCACTTCCATCGCCTCAAGCCCCAGATTGCACAGGTTGTCTTCCACCGCGCTGACCAGTTCCTGCGGCGTGAATGCCGTTAACCAGCCACCTTTTTCATCACGACGAGCACCGACTTTGGTGACGATGCACAGATTGTCAGCGTAAGGATGCAGGGCTTTTTTGATCAGCTTATTGGTTTCATGCGGACCGTAGAAATCGCTGGTATCAATATGATTCACACCGCTCGCCACGGCATCACGTAATACCTGAATGGCGCGGGCTTCATCTTTTACCGGACCAAAAACACCCGGACCCGCCAGCTGCATGGCACCGTAACCTAAACGTGCCACTTCGCGGTCGCCGAGACGATAAGTCATTGAGGGTTGTGACATGGGACGCTCCTTTATATGTGTTCACTGATTGTAGCGTTGCGCCGGCTGTGCAACTATCCGGTGAAATCAGGACAAACTGTACGAGGTTACGCACAATGTCGATGGATATCGCCCTGTTGCACGCAGTGGTTGAAGTGGCGAAAGCCGGCGGATTTCGCGAGGCGGCGCGGGTCACCGGCAGTAATGCATCCCGGCTGAGTGACGCGGTACGTCGTGCCGAACAGCAGCTGGGCATCCGGTTATTTCACCGCACCACACGCACGGTGGTGCTGACTGAAGCCGGCAGGGCGCTGATTGAGCGATTGCTGCCCGCCATGAATGAGGTGAATGCCGCGCTGGATGCGCTTAACCGTTATCGCCACACGCCGGGCGGTGTACTGCGCCTGAATGTGCCGGTCAGCGCCACGCGGCTGGTTTTGCCTGCCTTAGTGCCGGAATTTCTGCGGCGTTATCCCGATATTCAGCTGGAAATTATCGCCGAAAGTAATGTGCAGGATGTGTTTCGTGACGGCTGTGACGCCGGTATCCGTTATGACGAACGTCTGGAACAGGACATGGTGGCGATCCCGATCGGCCCGCGTATTCAGCGCTACGCCGCGGCGGCGTCACCGGCTTATCTTGATGCCCACGGGAGGCCGTTGCATCCGCGGGATCTGATCCCGCATCGCTGTCTGCGAGGGCGCTATGCCAGCGGCATCATGCCCGACTGGGAATTCGAGCGTGAAGGCGAAACCCTCAGCGTGCAGGTGAGCGGTCCGCTGGTGGTCAGTGTCGGTGGCGCGGTCGATCTGGCGGTCGAAGCGGCGATTGCAGGAACGGGGATCATTTATCTGTTCGAAGACTGGTTACAGCCCGCTATTACCAGCGGACAACTCGAGCCGATATTACAGCCGTGGTGGCTGTCGTTCACCGGTCCCTGGCTTTATTACAACGATCGCCGTCTGATCCCCGCGCCTTTACAGGCGTTCATTGATTTTGTGCGGGAAGATAATCTGCGCCGCGAAACGTTACTCTGAATAAAGCGTTGCCGGATGATAAGAAGAGGGCGGCGGAAGGTGCTGGTATTCGCTCATAGCAGCCCCTGCTGTTGCCTTGGGCTGCTTCGTGCCCAGGCTGTGTAAAAACTCGGTTTTTGCAGTATCTGAGTACTATCCTCAGTCAGGGATGCAAGATATTCCTGATATTGACTGTATTCGCTGTGATTTGTATGTAGAGGTAGAACGAGGCTTTTGTGGCTTGATATGGAGTGCTAATGGCTTGTTATTAGGGGTTAAAGCGGCCACTCCCGCTAGTTGCATTGTTCTCGCAGCTTAATGGCCAATCCTTCGGTACCCCAGATGGACATCATCCTTTTCAGGTTATAAGCCAGCACATGCAGACTGATTTCTGTGCTGACGTTTTTAAACCGTTGCGTCAGGAAGTGAGTCGCTCCCATCCACATTTTAATTGTCCCGAACGGATGCTCTACCGTTTGCTTTCGCACGACAGCTGTTTGTGGCAATGCGTTAAGCCTGGCTTGCATGTCTTCCATTTCTGCTTCATGAACCCAGCGCCTTATACGTCTCGGATCGCGTTTTGATGTGGTGCATCTTGACCGCTGACTGCAATCGCGACAAGCAATATTGTTAAAGTACATTTGCTGCTCTAAACCATCCTCAACCACCGTAAATCGGTTCTGAAGCTCGCTACCCATCGGACAAACATAAATATCTTTTTCCTGGTCATATTTGAACAATGAACGATTGAAAAGACCTTTGCGGTCAGCGCCAGAGGTATCGCCTTTTGGTACTAAGGCTACGGCACCTAAGTCCTGCGTTGCTTTAATATCACTCCGGCTGTAGTAACCTTTATCAGCCAGTACGGTAATATCCGCTTTGCCAACAGCGTCTTGCGCTAATTTTGTCACCGCTGTTAGCTGCCCACGGTCTGGTGTATTCGTTACTTCATGCGCAACAATCAGGTGATATTTAGCATCAACGGCAGTCTGAACGTTATAGCTAACCTGGCGGTTAACATTGTTTATCTTCATTAGCCGGGAATCAGGATCCGTCAGTGACAGCTGCTTATCAGGGTGCTGCACAACGGCCTGCTGGATTTGCTTGAGTTCTTTCAAACGCTTTTGCAGCCATGCCAGTTTTGCAGCGGTTAAACCTGCATTTTTTTCGGGCCCCGCAGCCTTGTCAGCTTCATCGAGCTTATTCAAGTAAAGAGCGATACTTTGCTCAACCCTTTCGATGTGGCCTTTTGTTTTCTGGGGCGTGAAGTTGTTCGATTTGCTGTTTACCGCCTTGAACTTACTACCGTCAATGGCAACCACCACATCGGTGAACATCTGCATCTGCCGACACAGATCAATGAAAGCCCGGCAAGCATTGTTGATGCCTTTACCATTGTTTTTTCTGAAGTCTGCAATGGTTTTAAAATCAGGTGTTAATCGCTCAAGTAACCACATCAATTCAACGTTACGATGGGCTTCTTTTTCTAACCTGCGGGATGACTGAATGCGGTTCAGGTATCCATAAATGTACAGCTTCAGCATGGTTGCGGGGTGATATCCTGGCCGCCCGGTTTGTTTTGCATTAACGCGCTCGAAGCCAAGTGTATCAAGCTGTAATTCATCAACAAAGACATCAATAACCCTGACAGGGTTATCTTCTGTGACAAAATCATCCAGCACTTCAGGGAGCAACGTCACCTGATGTCTGCCTTGACCTTTAATGTGGTGAGCCATATCTTCACCCGCAATATTTAATCGTATGCTTTTAATTTTATTAAATAAAGTAGGTTGCCGCATGGGTTTATCAAGAATGGTTGATCATATAAAGCCACTGCTTAGACCAAAAAGTGATCAGCAGTTTTCACACAGCCTGGGCACAAATCGGCCTGAGAACATGTGACGTCAGTAATAAACAAAATACTGATTTCTTTTTATATCTCAATAAAAAATATGTTCAGCGTTCTTTTTCATCAATCCAGTCAATGAGATCGGCAAGCCTCTTCTCAGAAAACACGGCTATACCATGTTCAGTGAGTAGCGAAGCTGCGACTCCCATACCTGACTTACGCTGGCCGCTAAATGAACCGTCATAGATGAATTGGCTACCGCATGTTGGACTGCCGTCGGTTAACAGCGCAGCTGTACAACCCGACTCCTGAGCTGTGCGTAGTGCCAACCAAGCGGCAAGCTGATAGGACTCAGTGACATCCTGTCCGGTAATTTCAAGTATTCTGATCTGTGCCAGCATTACGTCTTTACCATCAGTAGAGACAATCTCAGCCGGGGGACGTGGAATTGGCAACCCGGCGGCCAATTCAGGACAGTGGATCACAAGACGATGCTCTTTCTGCCAACGCTGCAACTGATCAGTCATTTGTGCTTTCTCGCTTCCATCATAGCGGGCTTTGAACCCCACCAGGCAAGCACTTACCAGTATTCTGTTTATCATCGTTATTGTATATCAGAGCAAATGAACACTGGATTATAACATCTTCGCTTTTTACATAGACATGCCTGTGGCAGTGCCAACAGGCGACTAAACTGATCTTAGCAACGACTGTTCTTGGCACGCAGCGGACAAGCTAACCGAGCTGGAGGTCCGCTGTGAGCGAAGAGCAGGCATCCTCATGGCCTGTGGTGGGCTAACCGCGAAAATCAAAGTAGGATTTCTGAAAATCTCGATATACATCCGGATTGCTAAAGGCGGGGAACGTGGCTTTCTGAGCTGCGGATTTTATCGCTTCGCAATATTCGCT
>NZ_DATERI010000163.1:0-5166 GCF_035271705.1 Buttiauxella sp. | reverse complement strand
TGTTGCTCGCCAGTTCATCGCACAAGGCAAAGGCGGCAAGATCATCAACATCGCTTCCATGCTTTCTTACCAGGGTGGCATCCGCGTACCGTCTTACACCGCGTCTAAAAGCGCAGTTATGGGCGTGACCCGTCTGCTGGCGAACGAGTGGGCTCAACACGGTATCAACGTGAACGCTATCGCACCGGGCTATATGGCAACTAACAACACCCAGCAACTGCGTGCGGATGAAGAGCGTAGCGCGGCGATTCTTGAGCGTATCCCTGCTGGCCGTTGGGGTCTGCCAGAAGATCTGAAAGGTCCAATTGTGTTCCTGGCTTCTACCGCTTCTGATTACATCAACGGTTACACCGTTGCTGTTGATGGCGGTTGGTTAGCGCGCTAATTCGAGATTGATGTGTAGGGGGGATGTATTCACCCTACAATCTCCGGAAACATCTGAAACCTCCTGAAATCAGGAGGTTTTTTTTATTTCTCGATCTTCGCCAAATACAACGCTGGCATGCCTTCCTCGTCAGAGGTGTAAAGTACCCACTGGTTATCCGGGCTAAATGATGGATGCGGGTGCGTCACCTGCCGGTCGCCATCAAGAACTTTCCACGATGTGTTGTGTTGGCAAACCGCTTTCTGAGTTCCCTTCTTCAGATCAAACACCCAAATGAACGGATCGTTGAGATCGATATTCCCGGTTTTGTGCGGCGCACCGTCACCGACCACTAATGAGCCGTCATGATTGCTCATCAAATGTGAACATGGGGGAATGGTTCGCAGTAGGTGATTTTCAAGCGTTTGCGGGTCAGCACTCCATAAATAGCGGTGGGCATCACCTTCTTTGTGCGCGACGTAATAGAGCGCAGACCCATCCGGCACCCAAAATTCATGGGTGAAACTCTCGCCTTTTTGATGCTGGCGCACGTTACGCAGATTGCTGCCATCTTGATTAATCAACCACATACGAGCATCAATGGCATCTCGTGGGCCTTCGTGGCAAAACGCGACAGTTTCATCGTCGAATGGCCGGTAAATCGGATGACCCAGCCAGCGTTTTTCTTGCAAAACAACCTGTTGCTCGCCAGTGTGCAGGTCAATGCGAATCAGGCGACATTCAGGATTGGTGAAATAGAAATCGCGGAACTTTTGCCAGTCGGTGAGCGGTGACCAGTCGCTCTTTTTAATCTCAATACCGACCAGTTGGCTGCAATCGGAATTCGCCACCCAGGTTCCGTAAGCCACCCATTCGTCATCGACTTCATAAACCACGTATTCCTCAAGTGATTCAAGATCGACACGGCGCAATTCACGGGTGTTTTTCACATACCATAGCGACTTGTCGTCAGCTGATAAAAAACCGCCAAAGGTATTATCACCCGGGCCTTCAGTCAGCTGAGTGGCGATTTGTTTTTCTAAATCCAGAGAATAGTAATTCCAGTGCCCTTCAAACGCGCCGCCGAAAATCAGCCGTTGCCCATCATTGCTAAAGCACTTTTGATAGAAATAATTGCGGTGGCAAATGACATGCGGCGGAGTCAAACGCAAGACTTCAGTACCGGTTTCCTTGTCGCGTCGGGCGCGGAAGGAAAGTGGGATTTTCTTACCTTTAGCCATAACGAATTTCCTGATCAGGTTAAAAAAATACCCTGCCACACCAGAAGTGGGGCAGGGTATAGAATTGAAAACTTAGGCTGATTGATTAACGCATTGCGCGTTTCAGGATACGGTTACCCTGGCGCTCAAACTCAGCAGCCGTTTCTTCTACTGTTTTCTGGCCATAATCGATGTACTGCAAAGAGGTTCCGAACAGAGACACAATTTGCGGATCGTCGAAGTATGGAGAAGTTGGCAGTTTGTTTGGCAGAGATTGTGCCAGTTTCAGGCCCGCAACCGCTGGATCGGTATCTTTGATAACGCCATCAGCAGTTAACTGGGTGACCGCGGCTTTGCTCAACGGAACGCCACGCTCCAGGCCCAGTGCTTCTACACCTGCTTTCTCGTTCAGCAAGAAGTTAATCAGCATTGCTGCTTCTTTCGGATTCTTAGTTGTTTTACTGATAGAGAACATTTGCGCTGGTTTGAAGAACAGACCTGCATCTGTTGCACCTGGCAACATTGGGTAAGAACCCAGCTCCAGTTTTGCTGGTGGCTTCAGGTTGTCGGAGTACTTTTTAATGGTGGAGTTCCACATGTAAGTACCCGCCCACTCGCCTTCAATCCATGGCTTCATCTCGTACATGTTGCTCTTACCAAATGAGGCATAATATTTGGTGTCAGGCATTACGTGGCTGTCGATGAGTTTTTTGTACATGCCGAAGAACTCAACCCATTGTTCTTTGCTGTAACCAAATTGCTTTTTGGTGGCATCGATTTCTGGAATATTGTATTTCTGCACCATGTAAGAACGCAGTAAAGACAGGGTATCCTGGTGCTCTAACACCACTGGGTAGTACTGCTTGCCCAATTTGGATTCGAACGCTTTACCCGCGGCCATCAACTCATCCCATGTTTTCGGGTAAGCAATGCCTGCTTTTTTCCAGGATTCGTCGTTGAAATAGAACACACGCGCGGTGACGGAGATTGGGATCCCGTTCAGCTTGCCATCGACGGTGGTCGACTGCAGTTCTTTAGGATCAAACTGTGCTATATCCAGCTCGCCCTTCACGGTATTCAGATCGTAGAAACCCGTGCCGTTTTTAGAGAAAATGGGTAGCCAGTTCCAGTTAGTCTGCATGACGTCCGGCTCAGTGCCACCTGCAATCTGGGTGGTCAGACGGGACAGATGGCCATCCCAACCGGTGTATTCGGAACTAACCTTAATGTTTGGATGTTGTTTCTGGAACTCTTCAACCGCCTTCAAGGTAACCTGATGGCGTCCGTTGCCACCCCACCAGGACATACGTAAATTAACATCATCTGCCGCAAACGCCGAGCTGGCAGCCATTCCTAAAGTAGAGGCAATCAGGGTACTTAATAGCACTTTCTTCATTATCATAGACTCCGGTCAGAGAGAGATGTTCTGTTCTGTTTTTGCGTCGAAAATATGACATTTTTCCATGTCAAACTTGAAATACACCTTACGGTGAAGGCCTTTTTCAATCATTGGCTTAGCTTCATCGGAAGGGATGCGGCAGGTCATTTCGAAATCAGCTACTTTCAGGTAGATGAAGAACTCATGGCCCATGTTCTCCACACGTACTAATTCGCCGCTGGAGTGACTCTCAGCGAACGGTTCATCAGAGAGTGAAATAAATTCAGGACGGATGCCGAAGAAGATGTCCTGATTTTTGTATTCAGCACAACGCGTCTGCTGGCGCTCGTTTAATGCCAGCGTATCGTTGCCCAAACTAATCTGCAGACGGCCATCTTTCTCAATCAGCTTGCTCGGGCGAATGTTCATTTCTGGCGCACCGATGAAGCCTGCAACAAACATGTTTTTCGGGAAGTGATAGAGATTATCTGGCGTATCCACCTGCATGATGTGACCCAGTTTCATCACACAGATACGGTCGCCCATGGTCATCGCTTCGGTCTGATCGTGGGTGACATAAACGGTGGTTGCCGGCTTACCGCTCTTCTTGAGTTGCTTATGCAGGTCAGAGATACGAATACGCATTGAGGCGCGCAGTTTGGCATCAAGGTTAGACAGGGGTTCGTCAAACAAGAACACATCAGGTTTTTTCACAATCGCACGGCCTACGGCCACACGCTGTGCCTGGCCACCAGACAACTGGCGCGGCAGCCTGTCCATCAGTTCATCGAGTTCGAGAATTTTTGCTGCTTCATTAACTTGAGATTCAATCTGATCTTTTGGCAGTTTGCTCAGTTTCAGGCCGAACGCCAGGTTCTCACGCACCGTCATGTGCGGATACAAGGCGTAGTTCTGGAACACCATCGCAATACCGCGAGATTTAGGCGCCAGGTTGTTGACCACGCGATCGCCAATGCGAACTTCACCGCCGCTGATAGTTTCGAGGCCCGCGAGCATACGCAAGGTGGTTGATTTCGCGCAGCCAGATGGGCCGACGATAACCATGAACTCACCATCTTCAATTTTCAGGTCGATACCATGAACAGCCTGGAAGCCGTTGGAGTAAACTTTTTGCAATTTGTTGAAAATAACTTCAGCCATGATATTCCCTCACTTAACCTTTAATTCCGCTGCTGGTCACGCCTTGTACGAAGTAGCGTTGAGCCAGGAAGAAGATGACGATCGATGGCAGAATGGAGATGCTTGCCATTGCCAGAATTTCGTTCCATGGAGCGCCTTCAGTCACGTCGATAGACATTTTGAGCGCCAGTGCAATTGGGTATTTGTCTACGCTGTACACATAAATCAGCGGCCCGATAAAGTCGTTCATTGACCACATGAACTGGAACAATGCGACGGAGATAATGGCCGGTTTCAGAATCGGCACCACCACATACCACAGCACCTGCAGGGAGTTGCAGCCGTCGATCTGTGCGGCCTCTTCCATGTCACGCGGAACACCGCGCAGGAACTGAATCAGCATGAAGACGAAGAACCCTTGGGTGGCGAACGCCAGCGGCAGGTACAGCGGCATATAGCTGTTCAGCATGCCCATTTCGCGGAACATCAGGTACTGCGGGATCAGCAGTACGGTGCTCGGCAGGAGCATGGTGGTGATGAGCGTGGCGAACCAGAATTTCTTCCAGGGGATCTCGAAGCGGGCAAAGCCGTACGCCACGATGGTGGAGGAGATAATGGTCAGGATCACTTTCGGGATCACATACTTGAAGGTGTTCAGCATGTAATGACCGAAGTTGTACTCGGTACCGGTTTTCCAGCCGTTGATAAAGCCGTCCCAGGTGGCATGTGCAGGCCACAGCCCCAGGGTAGTGAAGATCTCGTGGTTCGGTTTGAACGACGCCGAGAACATCCACACCAGCGGATAGAGCATCAGCAGACCCACAAACAGCAGGATCACATAGCGAATAGCGGCGTTGATTTTTTCACGGCGCATCGTGCGCGCCACTTCACGTTCTGCGATGCTTCTCGCCTCGGAGAGTTGTTGAATATCAGCCATTTTTGCCTCCCTTATCGGCAGAGTAGAACACCCAGTATTTCGAAGATTTAAAGGCGATAGCGGCAAAGACCGCGACGACCAGGAACAGGATCCAGGCCAGCGCTGCGCCGTAACCCATATCAAAGTA
>NZ_DATERI010000162.1:0-20069 GCF_035271705.1 Buttiauxella sp. | reverse complement strand
CCTGGTGGAAGGTAACCACAGCCTGGAGGTGAAAGGCGACCTGGCGCAGAAAGTGGCGGGGGCGCTGGGCGTTGATGCTCAGGGCGATATTGTGCTGCAGAGCGACACGAAAATCACCCTGAAAATGGGCAACTCATTTATCGTCATCCACCCTGGTGGTGTGGACATCAGTGGGCTGAAAATTAACCTCAACAGCGGTGGCAGTCCGGGTAATCCTGTGCCGACGCAACTGCCAGCGGTGCTGGCGGATGAGGGGGATAGATCTTCTGACGAAGGCGGTGAACAGGGTGATAACGGGAACGGTAATGGCTCCGGAGCCGGGAATGATTCAGGAGATCAGGATGAACCTGAAAAGTATAAGGCTCAGTTTTATTTTTCAGATACTGATGGCACACCTTACGCTGACATAAAATATGTCGCTTACTTTGCAGATGGAACAGAAAAGGAAGGACAGACAGATATACAGGGCGGTACAGAATTATTCATCCGGGATGATGATAAAGAGATTGAAGTTAAACTATTCAGCCGAGACTTTGATACCTTTTGGGGTGATGAAAATGAGTGATACAACGAAAGGCAAACCTAAAAAAAAGACTAATATCATCAAGCAATGCAAAATAAATGATTTTAACGCAATGATGCTAGAAGTGTCAGAGGCATTGGACAGAGTCCTGGAGAAAAGAAAAAAAGATCTAGATATATGGGGTGAAACTCAGCAAGAAGAATTCCACCAAATATTTGGTTCAGAAGGTAAGCGAATTATTCACGTAAATATGCCTGTAAGGCTGAAAGCACATTTTGTAGAAATGACAGCATTGGATGCAATGAAAGATGGTGTCAGAAGACTTATAGAAATAAAGAAGACATTGAAGCCGGAAAGCTATATCAATAAAATTTATGATCCAGATAATCCTAATGCCTCCACTAATTATAAATTCCCAGCAGGCTATAAAGATCCCAAAGTGTTCGCCGCTGTTGTGAATTATGGGCAACAAAACAACTATTTGATTAATATAGGGATAAATTTTACCGGAAGAAAAAGTGCTACGGGTATCAGAACCTGTGAAAAGGTTATGGGAGAGGGATCTCGTGTAGCTACACTTTGTCATGAAATAAGTCATTTCGAAAAAGCATTTCTCGATAATAATCTGGGAGGAATGGGCACGGGTGACTATGATGTTGACGGACGCAGACCAGAAAATGGTGAAGTGGATGTTTGGTCTTACGATCAGCATGTTGCCGGAGCAGATAAACTTATAAAACAAAGTGATGAGAATGTATTCGATAATGCCTATAACATTGAAAGATATTTTCACATAATAGTATGATTTTTAACTTTCTAAACACAATTAAATTTTATAAGGTTAAATTAGATGTTGAATTTATTTACGAATTTTTTATCTCAGGCAATATTATTTACTTTCTTAATCTTCCCCTTGCTATCAATTGCTGGGGATTTAACAATTGTGAAGTACGGATATGGTCTAAAAGGCAGAGGTGAAATAAAATATGAAGACATAGTAGTTCATCCAATATATTTTACGAAAAACCCATATTACCCCTCTTCTTTTCAGGTAGATAACAACAGAAAGTTCAATACTTCCATTAAACTTGCTATTCAAAGAAAGGGTAAAGAATCTTGGGCTACTGTTACGATTAAAAATTTAGGAGCAAAATCTTTTTATATTAGGGGGCTAGAATTTCCTTCAATACCTCCAAATCAAATAAAAAATAAAAATCTAACATTTATGTTATGTGGAAGGAATTTCATTATAACAACAGGGAATATATTGTTGGATTATTTGGGAGGGGTGTGTGATTATAGAGGTGACTTTGTGAAGAGTGAATGGACTAAGTTTGCTCCCAACGTTTCGCTGTCATATACAGTAATCCTTAATGATAATTCTAAATTTTTCTCCGACAAAACACGTTACAATATAGGAACAACTGAATATGGGTTGGTTAATGATGATTGGTTTATAGAACGATCCATTTTTGATTATTTTTTTTCCATATTAGATATGAATCCATCTAACTGTCACATATCAGATGGAAAACGATATATTTTCCCAGAAGATCGTATTTGTAACTATTATTTTTATGACAAAAAGGATATTAAATATATTTTTGATCAATTTAATTTCACTGGGGTAAATAAGGAAAATGAGTTTTCAATTAGATCTAATCTGGTAAGTGTCGAAATTGATGGCAGTAATGCCAAATCTTTCTATGATAAACCATGATAAATACTCTTTGTACTCGATTAATTATTAAAAATATATAAATAAAGGAATCCCCTATGCCACTAGCTGCCAGACTTAACGACAAAGGCACCCAGCATGACGGTTACCGCGAAACGGTCATTACCGCCGGCTCACCGACAGTATCAATTGACGGATTACCCGCCGCCCGTATAGGTGATCCGCTGAACCCTCATGACAAACCTGAACACCCTCCGCATCCCCGTAAAATAGCGAGTGGTTCTGGTACCGTATTCATCGATGGTCTTCCTGCGGCTAGAGCCGGTGACTCCATTGATTGTGGTGGTGTTGTTACTGGTGGTGGCACGGTTAACATTGGCTAAAGGTGAATTAACTGAAATTCTGAAGGCCATTACGGACGTTAGTATTAGATAACGGCTCCCTTAAAAGGAAGCCGTTACTGTGTAACACATTAAGACGTTGTAGAAACAATCACCCGACAGCAAACTCCTTCGCCAGGCGGCTAACGCCCAATCCGTTAATCTTTTTCACCTTAATCTGCACCGGAATACGTTCTTTCATTGCCTCAACGTGGCTTATTACGCCGATAGTTTTACCGCTGGCATTCAGCGTATCTAACGCATCCAGCGCGGTATCCAGTGTCTCGGCATCCAGCGTACCAAAACCTTCATCAAGAAATAGCGAGTCGATACGGGTTTTATGGCTCACCAGGTCGGATAGCGCCAGCGCCAGAGCGAGGCTGACCAGGAAACTCTCGCCACCTGAAAGTGTACGCGTGTCACGCAGCGCGTCGGCCTGCCATGTGTCAACCACTTGCAACTCAAGCGCTTCGCTATCTTTGCGTTGCAGTAAATAACGCCCGTGTAATCGGTTGAGCTGGTTGTTCGCCAACCACACCAGATTATCGAGCGTCAGACCCTGGGCAAACTTACGGAATTTATCGCCTTCCTTCGAACCAATCAGCGCATTGAGGTAGCCCCAGTCTTCAACTTGCTGTTGGCACTCCACGATAGACTGCATCAATCCTTGCTGGCGCTGGTGGTTTTCCGCGTCATGGCGAAGCTGTTGCTGGATTTGCCCTTGTTGAGTGGTGTTCTCGCGCAGTTGCTGATTACACAGCGTCAGTTGTGCTTCCAGCAAACTCAGTTCTGTATCGTCAGCAAGTGTCGTAGGACGAGCCGCTTTATGTTCTCTTAGCGCTTTTTCAGCTTGCTGACAAAGAACAGTTTGCTGTTGATGTTGTTGCTCAAGTTGCTGTTTTTTCTGCTCAAGTAGCAGGCGTTCAGTTTCATCCAGTAACGCGGCCTGGAATGACTGTGCATCAGCAAACGGGCTGGCAGCCAGTGCTGTCATAAACTGCGCGTTTGCCTGGGCCTCGCGTGTTTCTTCCTGTTGTAGATGCTGTTGCAGCGTCTGCCACTGACTTTCCAGCGCTATGCAGTCGCTGTGCAGGTTATGCCAGTTTTGCAATGCTGAAATTTGTTCGCTTTCCGATAGTGGTGCGGGCGTGGTGCCATCATCAACCATTGCATTGAGCAGGCTTTCCAGTGCGTTGAGTTGTTGCTGTATACGCGGGAGCTGTTCATTGCGCTGTTGCCAACGCTCTGATTCCTGTTGGCGTTCCGCCAGCCAGCTATTTTCTTCATGACTTGCCGGATATTGGAGGCCCATATTTTCCAGCGCGGCGTTCAACGTTTCGTGCAGGGAGGTTATCTCCGCAGCAAGTTTTTGGTGCTGTAGCCGCATCTGAGCAAGTTGTTCGTCCAGCACAGTCCGCTGGCTAAGTTGATGCAGTTGCTGTTCGTGTTGTTCTGCACTTTCCAGCCACAGCTGGAGGTCGTCTTCGGGCGTCAGTGCCAGTTGTAGACTGGCACACAGTTGTTGCCAGCGTAAGCGCAGAGCGGCTTCTTCTTCATTAAGCGTGTTAATGGCGGCCAGCAAGCTTTCACGCTGAGATCGCAGCGTATCGAGTTGGCCTTTCATCGCAAAACCAGCTTCCGCAAGGCTTGCGACTTCACGTTTAAGGACCGCCAGCCGCTGCTGATTTTCACCCGGTTGAATAGCCTGGTAGTCAGCCACCGCCGGATGAAGTGTTGAGCCGCACAACGGACAGGGTTGATCGGGCTGCAAATGGGCGCGTTCCGCTTCGAGGCTGACAATGCGCAATTCCTGTTCACACACTTTTTCCAGGTCACTTTCATGCTGGCGTCGTTCTTTATACTGTTGGCGTTTAAGTGCCAGTTCCGTATCGCCCTGGGTTATCTGTTTTTCAAGCGCGGCAATATCTTGTTGCTGCTGCGTTTTGCGTTTCACAAGTGAGGACAGTTGCGGCTGTAAAGTTGCTAGCTGCTGGCGCAATGGACGCGCGGCAATCGTTTCTTGTAAGTGAACACTCACTTCATCAGCGCTGAGCACCAGCTCAACCGCTGGCAGTAATTCGAGCTTTTTCTGACTGGCTTCGATGTCTCGCTGCAAGTCTTGTAGCTTTACTGCCTCACGTTGCTGTTGGCTAAAGGCCATGCGCCAGCCCGCCAGTTCAGCGCCCCACAGGCGATAACTGCCGTGAGTTTTCAGCCATTGTTGTAGCTCGGTACTTTCATGCGCCAGTTTTACTGCCAGGCTTGATGCAGCAAGTCGCGTCTGCTGACGACGTACCGTCGCCTGACGTAAGCGAGTGTTCACTTCTTGCGTCTGAATGCGGGTATTTTGCAACGTGGATTGCAGTTCTTGTAAGCGCTGCCAATCAGGTCTTAGTTTTTCTGCGGGTTGAGCTCGCGTCAGTTTTTCAAGTTGCGGTGCTGCTTCTTCGATTGCGCGAATTGCCGCATTCAGAGCCGCTCCTGTTCGCGTGTGATTTTGAGTCAACTGGGTGAGTTGGCTGAGCCATTGCTGTTGTTGCTGAAGCGTTTGCTGTTCTGCCAGGCGGTTTTTTTCTTCTGTAGTCAGTGCCTGCAAACTTTCAGAAAGCTGCTGGCGTTGCTCTTCACTTAATAGTGCAACACCCGCTGCTTGTGCCTGCAAGTTCTCAAGTTGGCTGCGGACATTTTTATGGTTTTCGAATACCGCCGCAGAAACCGTCCCGTAAATTTCAGTCCCGGTAAGTTCTTCAAGCAATGAGGCACGGTCATTGGCATCAGCATTTAAAAATGCGGCAAACTGGCCTTGAGAGAGCATCATTGAGCGGGTGAAACGGTCGTAATCGAGACCGGTTAATTTGGCGGTGACATCAAGCTTATCTTTCACTTTATCGGCGATGATTTTGCCACTTGCCACTTCCGCAAGCTCAACGCGCGGGGCTTGAAGGTTACCGTTTGCTGCATTGCGCGCACGGTTCTGGCTCCAGAAAGCACGGTAGGCAATGCCTTTAACTTCAAACTCCACTTCCGCCAGACACTCGGCGGTGTCGCGGGTCATGAGATCATTTTGCGATTGTGAAACCGTATTGAGGCGCGGCGTTTTGTGATAAAGCGCGAGGCAGATAGCATCCAGCAGTGTGGTTTTCCCGGCTCCAGTCGGCCCGGTTATGGCAAACAAACCGTTGCTGGCGAAAGGCTCAAGCGTGAAATCAATTTTCCATTCCCCTTTCAGGGAATTAAGATTTTTTAACCGCAGGCTGAGGATTTTCATGCCTGTTCCTCCGCGTCATGCAGGCTTGCCATCGTTTGGGCAAACAGGGTGCGCAAGCGTTGTGCTCGTTCCTCTGTGGTCTCTTCTTGCACCAGACGGCGCTCAAAAACTTCTTCAACCGTCAGTTCGCTCAATGTTTCTTTATGTTGTTGAGCGATAACACGCTCGCGCTGCTCTCGACTCCGCCGCAGCAAAACAACTTCAACCGGTAATGTTTCGGTCAGCTGTTGAATATGACGTTGCATATCATGTAGATATTCGTCCGTGGCGATTTCAATATCCAGCCATACTTTGGGGTCTGCGGGGGCATCGCGCCACTGCTCAAGTTGCTGTTCAATTTCACTCAGTGAGCCTTTGATAACCGCCAGGGGTTGGCTAACAGGAACGGTAAGTGGAGTGACTTCACTGAGTTTTCCTTCTGCAAACTCAACCAGATAAACGCTTTTGGCCTTACCGGTTTCATCAAAACTCAACGGTATTGGCGAGCCGCTGTAGCGGATATGTTCGGTACCACCAATTAATTGTGCGCGGTGAATATGGCCCAGAGCAATATAATCGGCATCCGGGAAATGCTGCGCCGGGAAGGCGTCGAGCGTACCGATATAAATATCGCGTACCGCATCCGTTTTCGTCACGCCAACCGTGGTTAAATGTCCGGTAGCGATAATCGGTAACGTCGCATCTGCACGTAAATCACAGGCCGCGCGGTAACACAGCTGATAGTGTTCGCTAATGGATTCCATTAATGAACGCTGCTTTTCATGGCCGGATAAACCCGCCTGGCTGTTTTGAATGTCGCGTGGCCGCAGAAATGGAATGGGGCAGAGAATGGCACCCGGTACGCCATCTTTCGTCTTGAGCACCATTGCCTGCTGGTTGGTATCGTGGCGTGCGCTGGCGATGACATAAGTGTTAAGACACGCCATTAATTCCCGAGATTCGTTAAGTGTCGCAACAGAATCATGGTTCCCCGCAAGAACCACCAGGGTACAGCCGGTCGCCTGAAGCTGCACCACGAATCGGTTATACAGTTCGCGGGCATAGCTCGGTGGCGAGCCAGTATCAAAAATATCACCTGCGACAATTATCGCATCCACATCATGAATCACTGCGGCTTTGAGCAGCCATTCAAGAAAAGCCTGATGCTCTGGACCGCGACTTTTGGTATAAAAATTTTGACCAAGATGCCAGTCTGATGTGTGAATTATGCGCATAACCTGTCCGGTGGCTTAAAAGCGAGGCCTCGATTATAGGGGGGCGAGGTGAAAAACGTCATATGTCTCTGTGTCATAAATCAAAATGATGAGTCATTAAACAGTCATGTTTTTCATAAATCTGTCATAAATCTGACGCATAATGGCGCCGCATTGAAATAATAATTATTCCTTTTGGAACATTCTTTTGAGTAGGGCGAATCATGGCGAAGCGTATTTTAGTCGTAGAAGATGAAGCTCCAATCCGTGAGATGGTGAGCTTTGTGCTCGAGCAAAACGGTTTTCAGCCTGTAGAAGCAGAAGATTATGACAGTGCAGTCAATCTGCTTATTGAACCCTTCCCGGACCTGATTTTACTGGACTGGATGTTGCCTGGCGGCTCAGGTATTCAGTTTATCAAGCATTTGAAACGTGAAGCATTGACTCGTGAAATACCGGTAATGATGCTGACGGCACGTGGTGAAGAAGAAGACCGTGTGCGCGGGCTTGAAGTCGGGGCTGATGACTATATTACCAAACCGTTTTCACCGAAGGAGTTAGTCGCTCGCATTAAAGCTGTGATGCGCCGAATCTCTCCGATGGCGGTGGAAGAGGTGATTGAAATGCAGGGGCTGAGCCTTGACCCTTCATCACATCGCGTGATGACCGGTGAAAATCCTCTGGATATGGGGCCGACGGAATTTAAGTTACTACACTTCTTCATGACACACCCAGAGCGTGTGTATAGCCGTGAACAATTGCTTAATCATGTATGGGGCACCAATGTTTATGTCGAAGACCGAACAGTGGACGTACATATTCGGCGGTTACGCAAAGCGCTCGAACATAGTGGACATGACAGAATGGTACAAACAGTACGCGGTACGGGTTATCGGTTCTCAACCCGCTTTTAATTCCTTATCAGGAGAGTGACGCGTGCTGGAACGGTTGTCATGGAAAAGGCTGGTGATGGAGTTAGTGCTCTGTTGCATCCCCGCTGCCATTTTAGGCCTTATATTTGGCTATTTACCTTGGTTTTTACTCCTGGCAGTCACTGGACTGCTGGTTTGGCATTTCTGGAATTTGCTGCGTTTGTCGTGGTGGTTATGGGTGGATCGCAGTATGACACCTCCACCAGGCCGCGGAAGTTGGGATCCGTTGTTATACGGCCTTCACCAAATGCAGTTGCGCAATAAAAAGCGTCGTAAAGAGTTAGGTAATTTAATCAAACGCTTTCGTAGCGGTGCGGAATCATTACCCGATGCGGTGGTGTTGACGACGCAAGAAGGGACGATTTTTTGGTGTAACGGGCTGGCTCAACACTTGCTGGGGTTACGCTGGCCAGACGATAACGGGCAGAACATCCTTAACTTACTGCGTTACCCTGAGTTTACCCGCTATTTGACGCAAAAAGATTTCTCCGGTCCTTTGACGTTGGTGCTTAACAATGGGCGTCATCTGGAATTCCGTGTGATGCCCTATAGCGACGAACAGTGGTTGATGGTGGCGCGTGATGTTACTCAGATGCACCAACTGGAAGGGGCGCGACGTAACTTCTTTGCCAATGTTAGCCATGAATTGCGTACCCCGTTAACGGTGCTGCAAGGTTATCTGGAGATGATGCAGGATCAGGTGCTTGAAGGGCCGTTGCGCGAGAAAGCATTGGGCACTATGCGTGAACAAACTTCGCGTATGGAAGGGTTGGTGAAACAACTTTTGACGTTGTCAAAAATTGAAGCTGCTGCGGCAATGGTACTCAATGAAAAGATTGATGTACCACTGATGCTGCGTGTGGTGGAGAGAGAAGCGCAAACCCTCAGCCAGCAAACGCAGACGCTACAATTCGATATTGATCCCACGCTAAAAGTGTTTGGTAACGAAGATCAACTGCGCAGCGCGATTTCAAACCTGGTGTACAACGCGGTAAACCATACGCCGGAAGGGACACATATTACGGTGAGCTGGAAACGGGTCGCTGGTGGCGCAGGCTTTAGCGTAACGGATAGCGGGCCCGGCATTTCTGCAGAACATATTCCGCGCCTGACCGAACGTTTCTATCGTGTGGACAAAGCGCGTTCGCGCCAAACTGGCGGCAGTGGATTAGGGCTGGCGATAGTGAAACATGCTTTAAGTCACCACGATGCGCGCCTGAACATCGAAAGCCTGCCAGGAAAAGGTTCGATATTTTCCTTTGTGTTGCCTGAGCGGTTAATCGTTAACGAAAAAGTCGTGCAGGCAAAGTAGCTTAATCCTTCTGTGTCAAAATAAGTTTCCACAGGCCAGCATGCTGACCTGTGTTTTTTTTGCTCACATGTCAATCAAAAACCCTCAATTGGTTGTAATTTGACCACATAAAAAACCAAGCTATTTTCTAATGGATAAGCATATCCACTAATTTTAAGTCTAATTTAAGTAGATCAATCTGGTTTTGGGATCCCTTCTTGCCTTCATACGCTATAAGCGTTTTAATTGCTGCCCTGTGATTAGTATACCGACTGGATTTGAGTGGTAATTCAAACAACTATTCTTCTCCACCGTTCCTGGAAAGGATTTTCCGCTGTCGTTATTGCCGATCACCGCTTTTATGCCGAGCTACTGGCGTAAAAGTTTGAATATTTTCAACATCACACACCCACAGGCTGCAAATATTTTATGACCCATCATTTAAAATCTCGAGACATCCTCGCGCTGGGCTTTATGACCTTTGCGCTGTTTGTCGGCGCAGGCAATATTATTTTTCCACCAATGGTGGGGTTACAGGCGGGTGAACACGTCTGGATAGCATCATTAGGCTTCCTGGTGACCGCAGTCGGTCTCCCCGTTCTGACTATCGTCGCGATTGCTCGCGTAGGTGGCGGGATTGATAGCCTGAGCTCGCCGATTGGCCGCCGTGCTGGTGTGTTGTTAGCGACGATTTGCTACCTGGCTGTTGGCCCTTTGTTCGCCACACCACGTACAGCGACAGTTTCATTCGAAGTGGGGATTGCGCCTCTGGTGGGTACGGGTGAGCTGCCGCTGTTTATCTACAGCCTGGTCTACTTCGCTATTGTTATCGGCATTTCACTGTATCCGGGCAAACTGTTGGATACCGTAGGCCATGTGCTGGCTCCGGTTAAAATTGTTGCGCTCCTGGCGCTGGCTGCGGGGGCAATGTTATGGCCTGCGGGCGGTACCAGTATTGCAACACAAGCGTATCAGAATGCTGCATTTGCTAACGGTTTTGTGAATGGCTACCTGACGATGGATACCCTGGCGTCCCTGGTCTTCGGGATCGTCATTGTTAATGCTGCGCGCTCGCGTGGTGTCACTGATTCCCGTCTGCTGACACGCTATACCATTTTGGCTGGCTTGATTGCAGGTATCGGTTTAACGCTGATTTACCTTGCACTGTTCCGCCTGGGTTCAGACAGTGCCACTTTGGTTGCTGACCAAAATGCCAATGGTGCCGCCATTCTTCATGCTTATGTAGCTCATACTTTCGGTGGGGCAGGTAGCTTCTTCCTGGCTGCGTTGATTTTCCTCGCCTGCATGGTAACGGCAGTGGGCCTGACTTGTGCGTGTGCTGAGTTCTTCAGCCAGTATCTGCCGCTGTCTTACCGTTCGCTGGTGTTTATCCTCGGCCTGTTCTCGATGGTGGTTTCTAACCTCGGGTTGAGCCATCTGATTCAGGTTTCTATTCCGGTGCTGACGGCGATTTACCCACCGTGTATCGCGCTGGTGGTGCTGAGTTTCACCCGCCCGTGGTGGCATAACTCAACTCGCGTGATTGCTCCCGCTATGCTCATCAGCACCTTGTTTGGCATCCTTGATGGGATTAAAGCATCGGCAATCAGCGATATTTTACCCGCGTGGACTTCCCACTTGCCGTTGTCCGAACAGGGCCTGGCATGGTTGCTTCCGACTATTATCATGGTGGTGATTACCATCGTATGGGACCGCGCAGCAGGGCGACAAGTGGCTCAAACCGCACACTAAAAATTATAATTTTGTACAACCACGGAGCTTTGCTCCGTGGTTTTTTTTATTGTTAAGCAGGGTTGGAATTAATGGAAAACGCGAATAAGCTCAAGCGCGGCTTGAGTACCCGGCACATTCGCTTTATGGCGTTGGGTTCAGCAATTGGCACCGGGCTGTTTTATGGCTCGGCAGACGCTATCAAAATGGCAGGGCCAAGTGTGCTGCTGGCCTACATCATCGGTGGGGTTGCTGCTTATATCATTATGCGTGCGCTGGGGGAGATGTCAGTTCATAACCCTGCCGCCAGTTCATTCTCACGCTATGCGCAAGATAACCTAGGCCCACTGGCAGGTTACATCACAGGTTGGACCTACTGTTTTGAAATCCTGATTGTCGCGATTGCGGACGTCACTGCATTTGGCATCTATATGGGGCTGTGGTTCCCGGCCGTACCGCATTGGGTCTGGGTATTGAGCGTAGTGCTGATTATCTGCGCCATTAACCTGATGAGCGTTAAAGTATTTGGTGAGCTGGAGTTTTGGTTCTCTTTCTTCAAAGTTGCCACCATTATCATCATGATTGCAGCCGGTATTGGCATCATCGTTTGGGGTATTGGAAACGGTGGTAAGCCGACGGGGATTCATAACTTGTGGAGCAATGGCGGCTTCTTCAGCAATGGCTGGATAGGCATGATTATGTCGTTGCAGATGGTGATGTTTGCCTACGGCGGCATTGAAATCATTGGTATTACGGCGGGTGAAGCCAAAGACCCGCAAAAGTCGATTCCACGGGCTATCAACTCTGTCCCGTTGCGTATCCTGGTGTTCTATGTGGGCACGCTGTTTGTCATCATGTCTATTTATCCATGGAACCAAGTGGGGACGGAAGGCAGCCCGTTTGTGCTGACTTTCCAGCATATGGGTATCACGGCTGCGGCAGGTATTCTTAACTTTGTGGTGCTCACCGCATCGCTTTCTGCCATTAACAGCGACGTATTCGGTGTAGGTCGCATGTTGCACGGCATGGCAGCGCAGGGCAGCGCCCCGAAAGTGTTCGCCAAAACTTCACGCAACGGTGTTCCCTGGGTCACTGTGTTGGTTATGTGCTGCGCACTGTTACTGGCGGTAGTGCTCAACTACCTGATTCCAGAAAATGTATTCCTGGTGATTGCTTCGCTGGCCACGTTTGCCACAGTGTGGGTTTGGATTATGATCCTACTGTCGCAGATTGCCTTCCGTCGCAAGCTGACGGCTACAGAAACTAAGGCGCTAAAATTCCCAGTGCCGGGCGGCGTGGCAACCACGATCGTAGGTCTGGTATTCCTGGTGTTTATCATCGCACTGATCGGCTGGCATCCGGACACGCGCATCTCGTTGTACGTCGGCTGCGTGTGGATAGTGTTGCTGTTGGTTGGTTGGATGTTTAAACGTCGTCAAATACTCGCCGCAAGCTCGTAGATACCGGTTTAACGTCGGCCACGAAAAGTCGTTTTAGGGTGGATTAGCGCAAGCTCAATCCACCCTACTGCCTACATCTCTGGGCACTCGACTTTACTTATTGCTTCCAGGTAGTTTTTCTCATTGTTGCGTTCAAGCGCAATCCTCGCGTCACGGAGATACAGCTTGTTATCTTCAATGGCGAGGATTTTGTTCCCCCAGGCATCATCCGTCATTTTCTTTTGCGGATGGCAGGTCTTTTTTAAGTCCCCAATAATCTGTTGTTTATATATTCCAAATTGCAGGGATTCATAAGGCGAACTGGCCAGGGTGTTGGCGGAGTAAAGCACAAACAGAAGCAAGGCAAGGTTTCGGGCAATAGTCATGACGGTCTCCTTTTATCAGGGCGCATCAGGCGGGAGTGTTTTCACTATAGGTATCGCTAACTTATTAAGCAACCGATGCTATTTCTCCACCCCTCCTGCTTTCCTGCCAAAGAGCGCTTTACTATTTTACCGGGATCACTGCCACCTGCACTTTTGGTGCGTTTGGCGTCAATAGCTTATCCGGTGTGCAGTCGCGAATCACCTTGCCATTTTTTATCACCAGCACTCTGTCGAAGTATTTGAGCAGGTAGCGGCGGTGCGTCACCATTAGCAGTGTTTTCCCACTGATGAAGGTGTCGAGATTATCGAAAATATGCTGTTCGGTTTGTTCATCGAGATTCGACGTGGGTTCATCCCACAGGAAAACCTGGGCGTCGCTGCTCAGGCTGCGTGCCAGAAGAAGTTGTTGGCTTTGGCCAGACGAGAGGTTTTTGGCCATAAAGCTTACCGGATAACGCAGCCCCATAGGATGTTGCAGTACAAATTCACAGCGGGTGGCTTTTAACGCGGAGACAACTTTTTGCCGATCTCCACTGCTTTTCAGCACCATGTTGCTCTCTACGGTGCCGGTGAACAGCGCATCATGGTTGGTCACCATACTGATAAAGCGCGAGTAGAAATTCTGTGCCAGGTGGCGGGTGTTAAAACCGTCGAACATGACGACGCCCTGCGTGGGCATACTAAAACCGGAAAGCAGTGACATCAACGAGCTTTTCCCGGCACCGCATTCGCCGATAATCGCCACTTTTTGCCCCGCGGGGATATCAAGATTGAGGTTATCGATAACCACTGGCGTTTGCGGATCGTACTGGTAGCTAACCCCTTTGAGCGAGATATTCCCGTGTAAATGACCCACGGTTTGCAAAACTACCGGCTCTTCTGTGGTTTGAGGACTAAAGATCTTCATCAGATCGTTTATGCTTTTTCGTGAGGTAAATACAGTTAGCAGCGTGGACGACATGCCAGAAATAATACCGGACATGCGCCCGGAAACGATAACCGAAGAGATGATGGCACCGGTGGTAATCTCGCCGCGAATCACCATAAAGAAAGCAAACAGCATCAGCAGGATCTGATTGAGGTTCGTCAGCGCCGCCAGGCTGGCCTGATAGAACACGTTGGCTTTGCGGATCTGTAGGCTCAGAAAAGATTGCTCGTTTGAACTGTTAACCCAGCTTGTCATCAGGCTGCGATTATTCATCGTGTGGATCATGCGAATAGAGTAAAGCACTTCGGTGATAAACACGTTGCGGTTCGATTGATTGTCTTTAACCTTATCCATTAACGCGTTGGTGTAACGGTAATTCAGATATGCCATACCTAAGGAGAGCGCGAGGATGGTCAGCGGAACAAGAACCAGTATGCCGAGGTTGATATAAATAACGATGACAAAAATTAGAAATATGGGAATATCTGCTGCACGCTGAAAGAGTGAATTGAGTAATATAGGTTTAATTTTTTGAAATTCATTCCATAAAATAAATGCCGAAGACATTGAAGCACCTTTTTTACCATTGTAAAAAAGGGCCTCAAGGAATGAGACATCGATACTAATATCTTCCCTGCGCGATACGATGGACTGATAAATATCTTTTGAAGAGCGCAGTAGAAATTCAAAAATAATAAACACCAACACGATGGCGGCGACGCCAAATAGCGAAGCATCAGAGGCGCTGGGGACGAGTTTGTCATAATAAAGGTTGCTGAAAACCGGGATGGTCAGAGCGAAAAGCGCCATAAATAGCGAAGAAAAAAAGTATTTCGCATAGAATGCTTTGTTTTCCGTTAGTCCCTTTTTTAGGATTTGACCCAGTTGAATGCAGTCAACCACGTTGGTCAGCGGTTGCAGCGTGTAAGCGGCTAATTCTTTAAGTTGTTTCGAATCAAACGAGACTAGCTCGGTGTCCTGTTCTGGCGTCACAAGCTGTAGTTGGCTCTCAATGCAGCCGACACATACCAACCACTGCAAAGAGGGAGTCAGCAGCAGCAATGGCATATTTTCATTAAGCAGATCTTCGGGCCGTGAAAAAAACACGCTGTTTATCGATAGACCAAGGGAGAGAAAATGGTTTTTTATTTGCGTGTCATGTTCAAGATTGCCATGTACATATTCTTTAAGGTTGATGGACGTCTGGTCTTCATTTATTTCAATACTCGAGTCGTGGCTGTGAGCAATATATGCCAGCGCGCCACTAAGTTTTAGATCGTATCTGGAGAGATTGTGGTTCATTAACAATTCCTTTCAACCTCTGCCGCTGATGCGGCAGAGGTTATATAGTCGAAGCTTGTTGGCCTGTTATGAATGTTGCTCGTCATCGGTCAAATCATCGACCGGGAGCGAGTTCATTGTTTCGGTAACAAAAGCTTGCTGATCTGAAGCGGCATGACGAACTTGTGCGGCTTCGACCTGGTCTTCATGAGGTTCATTATCCATTGATTCCACAATTTCGCCTGAAGAGGTGTCAATGGAGAAATCTACGGTTTGCAGCTGGCTGTTTCCGGTGGTATCGGTTGAGCTAACCGTCAGGCTATAAGGCCCGTCCAGCAGAGCTGTCGGTATCTCAAAGGAAGCCTGATGATTGGCATCGAGCGTCAGGTCGTGCTGTTCAGCGTTGAACGTCACACTGGCCTGTAGCGTATCTGCCGGGAAGTCAAATACCAGCGTCGGCTGGCTAGTTTCCAGCACCAGTGGCGCATCGGTTGTGCCATCTGCAGCCTCCACGGAGGAAATGTTCGCTTCTTCTACGGTGGTATCAATGGTGAAATCGACATTGCTGCTGTTGCTGTTACCGCCGCTATCCGTTGCGGTGACATGCAGAGTGTATTCCCCGTCTGCCAGCACCGTTTCTGGTGTGAACTGCCAGTTGCCCTCCACCCGTGAGGCCTGATATTCAGTGCCGTTTAGCATCACCATCACTTCGGTCACATCACTTTCAATGTTGCTCAGCACGAAGGTTGGCGTGGTGTCATTGGTGCGCATATCACCAGCCACTCCGCTGTCTGAATCCGCTGACATTTGAATTTGCGGGTGGGTTAGCATCTCGTCGACTTGCAATGGATTGCTGGTGTTACCGGCGTTGTCCTGCACCACAATCGACAGTTTGCCGTCTGACGGATAGTTAAACACCAGGTTCCAGTTACCGCTGTTGTCCACTTTGGTCGTTGTGATGTCGTGACCAAGGCTGTCTTTGATAATTAGCGTCGATCCGATTTCACCTTTACCAGAGAAAACCCATAGGCCGCTGTCTTCGATATAGGTAGAGCTGTTAATCGTCGGCGCGTCCGGCGCAGTCCAGTCCACTAATATGTTGTGAGCGATGGATTGGGTGTTGTTTGCCACATCGGTCATGGTGAAGGTTAGCGTCTGGTTCCCTTCCTGGAGCGGCGGGGAAGTTAACTGCCAGTTACCCTCTGCGGCAATAGTCACTGAAGCCACGATCACTCCTGCCAGCATTAGCGTGACGGTAGCTCCCGCCTCGCCGCGGCCAAAGAAGGTGCTGGTCGTGGTATTCACAGTCCATTTATCAGACGTGCCTTTGTTATCCATAACATCGACGTTGAACTCGTTGATGCGGGTATCGACAATCAGATCAAAGGATTCAGATTTCGTGTTTCCTCCCCGATCTTTAGAGGTCACGTTGACGCTTATTTCCCCTTCGGCGAGGGCAATTTTATTGACACTTATCGACCATTGGCCCGAGCTATCCACCCATGTCTCACCCACATTCAGGCCATTGAACGTGACATTTACGAGGCTTCCGGCTTCCGCATGACCGGACAGCTGCAGGTTTTTCGAGACATCGTTAACATAAATGACGTCGTTTTGCGTCACATCTGCCGCGTCAATACCGTTTACGGTATCCAGAGTAATTGTCGTGTTGTTAACGGTGTCCACGTTGAAGCTATAGTTGCCGGTACTGGCTGTGTTACCTGCGGCATCGGTGATGGAGAATGAAATGCTATGTTGGCCGTCGGCAAGTTCAGAAGGGACGGTGTATCTCAAGCTGCGAGCGTTCAAGGTCAGTGTCTCGATATAAACACCATCGATCGTCACGCGGATTGGCTGGCCTTGTTCACCCTGAATTTCAAAAACCGGGCGCTTAACACTCGTGACACTATCGTCGCTATAGATACCGTTGTCGCTGGTGAAATCACTGATGCTGATTTCCGTTTTGGTATCAATAACCACCAGTAACCGCGATGAATCGGCAGTGTTTTGCGCGGCGTCTTCGGCGATCACTCGGATTGAATATTCGCCGTCCGCCAGAACCGTAGGTTGTTCCCAGCTCCACTCGCCATTACTGTTAGCGGTGACGGTAGCAACTGTCTTTTCATTGACCAGAATAGACACCGTCGCGCCTGCTTCGGCTGTGCCGTGGAAGGACGGCTTAGTGTCGTTAGTCATCAAATCGCTTTTACTGCCCGAGTTGGCGCTATCGTCTAGCATAATTGTCGGATAGTCGGTATGGCTATCGAGCCTGATCGATTGCTCCGGGCTAGTTTGTTGGTTACCGGCAATATCAGTAATCGTGACTGTGACTTTATAGTCGCCGTCACTTTTGAGTACTACCGGAATTGACCATTCGCCGTTGCTCGCTACGGTCGCTTCGGCGACGATTTTTCCGTCAACCAACACCTGAACTCGGGCACCGGCTTCCCCGGTACCGCTGAGCGTTTGTGCAGGAGATTTGGTCAGCTCAGGCAGCGTGCTGACGCTAAAGTTGCTGATCACACTGTCGACAACTACCGTCGCTACATTCGACTCTGCGCGGTTTCCGGCAACATCGGTTGAGATAAATTTGACGCTATAAGAACCATCTGCGCGGTCACCCAGATTGTAGGTTGCAGCCCCTGAGGCATCGCTTGTAATGGTGCTGACTTTGACCCCATTTACGTAGACATCTACTGACGCACCGGCATCGGTCAATGCCGTTACCGACGGTGTTTTATCGTTGGTAATGAGATCGTAGATATCACCGCTGTTGCTGTCACGGGTGAGGCTGATGTCGGTGATGTCGTTACTGGTATCGCACTCGATGGCGAGAGTCTTTTGCGTTGTGTTTCCTGCGATGTCGTCCGCTTTAACGACAAAATTGTTTCTGCCTTCTGTCAACGTTATCTCGTGCGACCAACTGCCGTTTGCATTAACGGTTACGGTACCCACGAGGTTGCCCGCTGCGTTATAAATGGTGGCCGTAGAATTGGCTTCCGCGGTACCTTCCAGTGTCACTAACTTTTTACTGGTGATGCGGTCGCTATTGCTGGCACCGGTATCGTCCGATTCGCGAAGATTAACCGTTAATGCAGACATTTGCGTATCGAGTACCACCTCCTGCGCAGTGAAAGTCCGAATATTCCCTGCAACATCGGTGACCATCAGGCTAATGCTATGAGCGCCATCTGCTCCCATATTCGGCAGGGTAACCGACCATGAACCATCGTTAGCCGTGGCTGTTTCAATCACCACAACACCGTCTACCATCACAGCGATGCGAGCACCTGCTTCAGAGACGCCGGTGATCACGGGAGTGCTGTCATTCAAATAACCGGTGCTATTCATGGCAGGGATATCCCAAACCATATCGTTAACATGTGAATCGATAACCAATTGAGTGACATCGGAATCGACCGGCTGATTTGTATTCGGGTCAGTGATGCTAACTTTGACAGAATAGCGACCTTCTGCCTGGGCTGGCAGGTTAAATGTATAGCGGCCTGTTGAGTCAGTTTGCGTGGTGCCAGCTACCTGTCCGTCAATGTAAATTGTGACGGTTGTGCCTGGTAGTGTTACCCCCGTAAGTGTAGGGACATCGAAATTGGTGATGAAGTCACCCAACGCGCCGCTATCCGTAGAGCTAACGAGCATAAGTGTAGGTGGTGTGATATCGATAATCGGAATGATAACGTCAAACGAGGTTTCAACCGAGACGTTACCCGCGCGGTCAGTGGCCTGAACGCTAATCAGGTGATCGCCGGACAGCAAGGCATCAGGCGGTATCCATTGCCAGGTTCCATTGCTATCCACAGTCACACTGGCTACTGCTACGCCGTCAATTTTAATGCGTAGCGAAGCGCCTGCCTCAGCAACACCGCTAAATTCTGGAGTCAGATCCAGCGCTTCATGTGTGTTTGCCGGATCGGATGCGGTCAGCGCAACTGAAGGCGCCGTGGTGGTGGTATCAACAACAATATTTAGGCTTTGCGTTTTCTGGTTGCCCGCAGCGTCTTGCGCACTCACCACAATCGTATATTCGCCGTCTGGCAATGTATTGAGCGTAATGTCCCAACTGCCGTCTGGCTTCGGTGTCAGATTTTGCGTGGAGACTTGTCTGCCTTGTTTATCAGACACGGTGAGAACCAGAGTGGCACCGGTGTCGGTCATCCCCTGCAGTGTTGGTGTGCTGTCTTTAGTGAGTTTATCGGTTTGTGAAACGCCGGTATCTGAAGAGGATGCCAGGTCCATCGACAGTATCAGCGAGGTATCGATGGTAAAAGTGACGCTGTTTTGAGCCTGGTTACCGGCTTTATCTGTTGTGGTGACTACGGCTGTGTAATCGCCGTCGTTGAGTCTGCTTGGTTGTACCGTCCACGCGCCCTGGCCGTTTTGGGTCGCATTAAAAGTCGATCCGCCGATCCGGACTACCACCGTGTCGATGTCGGCCGGGATATTATCCAGGGTAAACACTGGCTGGTTGTTTTTAGTCAGGTTATCCGATGAGCTGATACCGGTGTCGCTGCTGCTATTCATATCAATAGTTGGCGTCGGGATCTGCGTATCAATGGTAAAGATCAAATTGCTCTGGACTTTGTTACCCGCAATGTCGGTCATCTCGGCGATCAGCGTGTAAGTTCCGTCGCTCAGTGTACGATCGGCGGTATAGATCCATCGTCCCTGCGCATTTTTAGTTAGCTGTACCACACTGCCGTTCAGCGTCGCGGTGACTGCCGACAACGGTTCTCCGGCCAGCATTTCGAAACGCGGTACGGTAACGTTGGTCAGGTTGTCGTGCGTATTACTTCCTGAATCATCCAGCAGTACAACTTGTGGTGCCTGTACTGCGGTATCCAGCGTGAAGTTATAGAGGGTCGATCCACTGTTACCTGCGTTATCGGTGAAGGTGACTCTCAAATCGTAATCGCCATCGCTCAGGTTCACGTTAGCTGGAACGTCCCACCAGGTGGCGCTTTTATCTACATTATAACTTTGGCCGTTCAGCTCGACGGTAATGCTGTTGAGATCCGCCGGCG
>NZ_DATERI010000161.1:0-11342 GCF_035271705.1 Buttiauxella sp. | reverse complement strand
ACTGCTTCAAATTACAGAACGTCGATTGCGTTCAGTTCTTTGAAAGCTTGCTCCAGACGGGTGATCATAGAAGTCTGAGCAGAACGCAGCCATACGCGTGGATCGTAGTATTTCTTGTTCGGCTGGTCTTCGCCTTTCGGGTTACCCAACTGGCCTTGCAGGTAAGCTTCGTTCGCTTTGTAGTAGTTCAGAATACCTTCCCATGTTGCCCACTGGGTATCGGTATCGATGTTCATTTTCACTACGCCGTAGCCTACGGAGTCTTTGATTTCTTGAGCAGAAGAACCAGAACCACCGTGGAATACGAAGTTCAGGCTGTTGTGCGGCAGGTTATGTTTCTTAGAAACATAGTCCTGAGAATCACGCAGGATAGTTGGAGTCAGAACCACGTTACCTGGTTTGTAAACGCCGTGTACGTTACCGAAAGAAGCCGCGATGGTGAAACGTGGGCTGATTGCATTCAGTTTTTCGTAAGCGTAATCAACGTCTTCTGGCTGAGTGTACAGGGAAGATGCGTCCATATGGCTGTTATCTACGCCATCTTCTTCGCCGCCGGTGCAACCCAGTTCGATTTCCAGAGTCATGCCGATTTTAGACATACGCTCCAGGTACTTAGAACAGATTTCGATGTTCTCTTCCAGGGACTCTTCAGACAGGTCAATCATGTGAGAAGAGAACAGTGGCTTGCCAGTGGCTGCGAAGTGTTTTTCGCCTGCGTCCAACAGACCGTCTAACCATGGCAGCAGTTTCTTCGCACAGTGGTCAGTGTGCAGAATAACTGGCACGCCATAATGTTCAGCCATCAGATGCACATGGTGCGCACCAGAGATACCACCGAGGATTGCAGCCTGTTGGCCTTCAGCTTTCAGGCCTTTACCCGCCATGAATGCTGCGCCACCGTTGGAGAACTGAACGATTACTGGTGCTTTAACTTTTGCAGCAGTTTCGATAACGGCGTTGATAGAGTCAGTGCCAACGCAGTTAACTGCTGGCAGAGCAAAATTGTTCTCTTTTGCTACCTGGAAAACTTTCTGTACGTCATCACCGGTGATAACACCTGGTTTTACGAAATCAAAAATCTTAGACATGTTTGTTTGTCCTGTATCGTCGGCCAATTTACCCGTCATCCTTCAAGCGGCTGCACCGTTGGCTGTCTGCACATCTCTCAGTCACTTACCTGAGTAAGCTCCTGTTCGCTGCTTAGCTGCCGCCTTGCTGCAACTTGAATGATTTAGGGTAAATGAAGAAATATTAACCGCTTACAAAAATCTCTGCGGCAAAAATTCAACGGGCAGCATAACCTGCCCGTCATCATTACTTCTTAGCGCGCTCTTCGAGCATAGCTACTGCTGGCAGAACTTTGCCTTCCACGAACTCGAGGAATGCGCCGCCACCAGTGGAGATGTAAGAAATTTTATCTGCAATACCGAACAGGTCGATAGCTGCCAGGGTGTCACCGCCGCCTGCGATAGAGAACGCGTCGCTGTCAGCGATTGCGTTAGCAACGATTTCAGTCCCTTTACGGAAGTTCGGGAATTCGAACACGCCAACCGGGCCGTTCCACAGAATGGTTTTTGCATTCTTCAGGATTTCAGCCAGTTGCGCAGCTGATGCGTCACCGATATCCAGAATCTGCTCGTCCGATTTCACGTCGTTTACAGATTTCAGGGTTGCAGTTGCAGACTCAGAGAACTCTGTTGCTACGCGAACATCAGCTGGAACGGGGATGTCACAGATAGTCAGCAGGCGTTTAGCTTCTTCAACCAGGTCTGCTTCGTACAGGGATTTACCCACGTTGTGGCCTTGAGCTGCAACGAAGGTGTTCGCGATGCCACCACCAACAATCAGCTGGTCAGCGATTTTGGACAGTGAATCCAGAACAGTCAGTTTGGTAGAAACTTTAGAACCGCCAACGATAGCAACCATTGGGCGAGCAGGTTCTTTCAGTGCTTTACCCAGTGCGCTCAGCTCTTCAGCCAGCAGCGGGCCTGCACAAGCGATGTCTGCAAATTTGCCAACGCCGTGAGTAGAAGCCTGTGCACGGTGTGCAGTACCGAAAGCATCCATTACGAATACGTCACACAATGCAGCGTATTTTTTAGACAGGGTTTCGTCGTCTTTCTTTTCGCCTTTGTTGAAGCGAACGTTTTCCAGAACAACCAATTCACCGGCAGCAACTTCAACGCCATCCAGGTAATCTTTAGCCAGGCGAACAGGAGCAGACAGTTTGTCTTTCAGATAGTTGACGACTGGAAGCAGAGAGAATTCTTCGTTGTACTCGCCTTCAGTTGGACGACCCAGGTGAGAAGTTACCATCACTTTAGCGCCTTGCTTCAGGGCCAATTCGATAGTTGGCAAAGATGCACGGATACGTGCGTCAGATGTCACTTTCCCTTCTTTAACTGGTACGTTCAAATCTGCACGGATCAGAACACGCTTTCCAGCTAGATCCAGATCGGTCATCTTAATTACAGACATGGTGAATCCTCTCGTTGATTCTTAAAGTTTTGCGGACGCTTTATGCGCCTTACCTGAAACCACTTGCGGCCATGACTAACGTCGTGTCGAGCATTCGATTAGCAAAGCCCCATTCGTTATCACACCAGACTAATGTTTTAATCAGATGTTGCCCACTGACCCGAGTTTGCGTGCCATCAATAATGGCACTATGCGGATCGTGGTTAAAATCAGTCGAGACCAACGGTAATTCCGTATAGTCAACTATACCATGAAATGAATCACGTGCTGCTTTTTGAAGCAACTTGTTGACTTCATTGGCATTAACTGCATTCTTCACTGTCACGCTTAAATCGATTGCAGTGACATTTATGGTCGGAACACGTACCGCAATCGCCTCAAAACGATCGTTAAATTTCGGGAAAATACGTGTGATACCAGCAGCAAGACGCGTATCTACAGGAATAATAGACTGGCTAGCAGCACGGGTGCGGCGCAAGTCTGGATGATAGGCGTCAATAACTTGTTGATCATGCATGGCAGAATGGATGGTGGTCACCGTGCCCCACTCAATGCCGTAAGCATCATCAAGCAATTTGATAATGGGAATAATGCAGTTTGTGGTGCAAGAGGCATTCGAAACGATGCGATGTTCAGCAACCACACTTTCATGATTCACACCGTAAACCACGGTGGCGTCGAGATCGTTACCGCCAGGATGCGAGAAGAGGACTTTTTTGGCACCGGTTGCCAGATGCGCTTCACCGTCTGCACGGGAGCCAAACACACCGGTACAATCCAGCACCACATCCACGCCCAGTTCACGCCACGGTAAATTTGCAATTTCCGGTTCGTGCAAGATACGGATGGTGTCATCACCTACCCATAACTGGTTGCGTTCCTGACGAACGTCCCAGGCGAAGCGGCCATGGCTGGTGTCATACTTTAACAGATGCGCCATACCCGCAGCATCAGCCAGTTCATTGATTGCAACGACGGTAATTTCCGCACGGCGACCGGATTCGTACAAAGCACGTACCACGTTGCGCCCAATGCGACCGAAGCCATTAATTGCTATGCGTACGGTCATATCTCTCCTGCCAGAATCCCTGAGACTAAGTGGCTGACAGAGTAATCCAGCTATCGTCTGAGGGGAATCCTCGCACTATCGAAACAGCAATTGTTTGCTTAATTGTCGAACATTTATTCAACTGAAACGCTTCAGCCATGTTAAGCGAAATGGAGAATAAATGGAATAATTCACCGAGTGGATATTACATCTTATAGATCTACGTCACATTTTTGAGGTTGATTTGAGGTTAAGAGGAATAGAAACGGAAAATTTTCGTCCCCGCCACACCAGAGACGCAGACCACCACGCTGTTCACGCGCAGTAAAATCTGATGAAAATGGGAAAACCGCCTGCATTTAATTATAAGTTATGTGATAAAGGAGGCAATTTATAAAATAATATCCCACCCCGCACATATACGCAAAGAAAAGAGCTGCACATATAAATAGCATGTGCTGGCTTTAATATTCTCGACAAACACCAAGCCCCACCTTTATTAAATTTACCCGATACATTCACATTAAGATGTAATAAGGGAAATCATGCATCCTGATAATATACATTATATCAATGAATCCATTAAATCTAAGTTCAGAGATATTATTATTAGAAAAGACTGGAATATATTGTCCATTATTCATTGCAACCGTCTGGACGCCCACACTGAATTCTCAGGTTGGCGGGAAATTAACGCAGCAAGAGATAATCTTCCCTCATCCTGGCGATATTATCTTGATGGCCAATGGCAATTCAATGGGTTTTCACAGCCTGAAAAAGTCAGCCATCACTGGCTGAGCAGCGACCTGCCGGATTGTCATTCCATCGACGTTCCCTCTTGCTGGCAACTGTCGGGATTTGATAACCCGATTTATAGCAATATTCGCTACCCCATTGACACGCCGCCACCAGCCGTACCAGAAGATAATCCAACCGGCTGTTATTCAAAAACTTTTACGCTTGATTCCCACTGGCGATCGCAAGGAAAAACCCGCGTTATTTTTGATGGCGTCAGCTCGGCCTTCCATCTGTGGTGTAACGGCCACTGGGTCGGTTATTCAGAGGATAGCCGTCTGCCGGCAGAATTTGACTTAACCCCTTTTCTGATTGATGAAAATAACCGCCTGTGCGTCATGGTGATGCGCTGGAGCGCGGGTACATGGCTTGAAGATCAGGATATGTGGCGCATGAGTGGTATTTTCCGCTCCGTTTATTTACTGCATAAACCCGAAGCCCACATCGCAGACTTTCGTATTACGCCTGAGCTTAACGCGGATCTCAGTCACGGCAGCCTGGCATGCAATATTACCGTGGCGGCTTCCGACCCCACACGCTTCCAGGTTGCAGTATCGCTCTGGCTTAATGCGTGCTGCGTCGCCGAAGAAAAAACAGCATTGGGAACAGCGATTATTGATGAACGCGGTCATTACCCGGAGCGCGTGAACGTGCGTCTGCACGTGACTAATCCCGAGCTCTGGAGCGCAGAAAACCCAACGTGTTATCGCCTGGTCGTGGCGTTATTTGACGACAATGAAAAGTTGATTGAAGCCGAGGCTTGCGATACCGGTTTTCGGCGAGTAGAGATCCGCAATGGCCTGTTGTTACTCAATAATAAGCCGCTGCTTATCCGTGGCGTCAATCGTCATGAGCATCATCCACAACGGGGCTATTGCGTCACTGAAGAGGATATGGTGCAGGATATTGTGTTGATGAAGCAGAATAATTTCAACGCGGTTCGCTGCTCACATTACCCCAATAACTCACGCTGGTATGCCTTGTGCAACCGTTTTGGCCTTTATGTTGTGGATGAGGCGAACATTGAAACTCACGGCATGACCCCCATGAGCCGCTTGTCAGAAGACCCCGCGTGGTTAGGTGCATATAGCGCCAGAGTGAGCCGCATGGTGGAATGCCATTACAACCATCCCTCCATTATTATCTGGTCGCTGGGCAATGAGTCCGGTTATGGCGCAAACCACGACGCACTTTATAGCTGGGTGAAAAATACTGACCCTTCTCGCCCGGTTCAATATGAAGGAGGCGGTGGAAACAGTGCAGCAACCGACATTGTTTGCCCGATGTATGCCCGTGTAGATGACGATATTCCCGTTCCCGCCGTGCCGAAATGGGGGTTAAAAAAATGGCTGGGAATGCCGGGTGAAACGCGTCCTCTGATCCTCTGCGAATATGCGCACTCCATGGGTAATAGCCTGGGCGGATTCGCTGATTACTGGCAAGCATTCCGCCAATTTCCGCGATTACAAGGCGGCTTTATCTGGGACTGGGCAGACCAGGCGCTGACAAAATATGACAGCGCGGGCAACCCCTGGTATGCCTACGGTGGCGATTTTGGCGATACGCCCAACGACGGAACTTTTTGTCTCAACGGATTGGTATTTCCCGACAGACAACCCCATCCGGCGCTCTTTGAAGCCCGGCAACAACAACAATTTTTCCAGTTTCGTTTAATCAGCACCCAACCCTTGATCATTGATATCACCAGCGAATATTTGTTCCGCCAGTGTGATAACGAATACCTGAGTTGGGCTATTGAACAAGATGGCGAAGAAATCCAAAGCGGCGATGTTCCCCTGACTCTCGCCCCGGAAACCACACTGCAACAGGTGCTGGGTGAAATACCGCCTATCTCCGGGCAGGCAAAGCATCTTTCGCTTATCTTGCGGGTCATTCAACCGCACGCGACAGCATGGTCACCTGCCGGCCACTGCGCGGCGTGGCAACAATTCTCCTTGCCGCTGCCCTTGCCCCAAGCTGCGATATTAGCAGCGGCATTACCTGCCGGAGAAACACCACAGTTAACCGTGGACGACAACTCTTTTTGTGTTCATCACGGGCAACAGAAATGGATATTCAGTCGCCAGCAGGGGCAATTGATTCAATGGTTTGATAACGATACACCGTTAATGCTCACCCCATTAAGCGACCAGTTTATCCGGGCACCGCTGGATAACGACATAGGGCTTAATAGCGAAACGTACACCGACCCACAGTCATGGGCCGCACGCTGGGAACGCTCCGGTCTGTTGAACACCGAGCAACGCTGTCATTTCAGCCATGCAGAACAAGGTTTGCACAGCGTGAACCTGACGTTTGAAACCGGGTATTACCACCAGCAACAACTGCTATTACAAAGTCGCTGGAAAGTGACGATTGATAGCAGCGGGACCCTTGCGCTGGATATTAAGCTGGATCGTGCCAGCCAATTACCTCCGCTGGCGCGCATTGGCATTGTTTGTCAGCTTTATCCGCAGTCAGCAGAGGTTGACTGGCTTGGGCTGGGGCCGCATGAGAATTACCCCGATCGCCAACATTCAGCACTATTCTCACGCTGGAAACGCCCCCTGTCTGAAATGGTCACGCCTTACATTGTGCCTGGCGAAAACGGTTTACGTTGCCATACCCAACAACTGAATTGGGGTAACTGGCATATAGACGGGCATTTCCACTTTTCGCTGCACCCCTTTAGTACCCGGCAATTAATGGCAATACGCCATCGCCATGAGCTCGAAGAAGAAACCGGAATGTGGCTCACGCTGGATGGATTTCATATGGGTGTGGGTGGCGACGATTCATGGTCGCCCAGCGTTAAAACGTGCTGGCAACTTAATGCCGCTGAATATCGCTATACGGTGAATATCAAATATCGCAGTTAGATCACAACGAATATCTACGAGGGAAAATACATGTTCGCAAACGCGTCATAAATACATCGTTTTTAGATAAGGAAAATCATGAAACAAAAAACATTTAGTGTGATTGAAGATAATTCTGGAAACCCAGTGGCAATTATCCATCCGAATGATCCTTTTGCCATGAACTGGATTGATGATTCACCCGCAATCAATTTAAGTCCGTCACAGAAACAATGGGGAAAAATAAGCGCGCCAGAAGGTATTTCGCATCAGGTTAAACGAGAACACACCGATGATGGTTTTTTTCTCGAACACTATACCTTTCGCAACATCAGCGACTGGGATATTTATATCCAGCACGGTGATATTGGAATTTCTTTACCGCTTTGCGATCGTTATGACAATGCCAAAACCTGTGCAGAACAGCACTGCCATGTGCATCTGTGGTGCGCAGAGGAAGCAACGTGGCTGATGGCATTACGTATGGGTGGCAATGCGCCTCATCTGGGGATGGTTCTTGAACATGGCAGCATCAGCAATTATAGCCAGCACCGTGAAGTCCCCATTGCGGGAGTCGAACCGCCACAAGGCGTCAATTTCAGTGATTATCGCGGGGTCTTTGTTCTTCACCCTTCACCGTGTGTGCTGCTACCTGGCGATGAAATAAAACTGACTTTTCGCTGGTTCTGGCACCAAGGAAAAGATGATTTCTTTACCACTGCGGCCTGTTTTGTCCCCGTGGTCAAAGCGCCGTGGTACGTGTTATTTCCGGACGAAAAAATCTGCTTTAGCGCGGAATGTGAAACCGAGAGTACCGAGATATCCGTGTCCTGTGAATGTCGCCCTGTTGCGGTGCAACGTTTCGAAAAAACACTCAACGGTTATCGCGCACACTTTGTTGATGTACCCGACAAAGGCGAAGGGGAATACCTCTACCGTATTTGCTGGCAAGGCAAATCCACGCTGGCTCGTTTTCTGGTTCAACCCGAAGCAAGCAAACTACAGCAACGGCGCTGCGAATTTATCGCACAACGCCAACAATGCCTTACGCCAGGCTCCCGCGCAGAAGGGGCATTTCTTGTTTACGACAACGAAGCAAACCAGCTTTTTTACAGCCATGAGCACGACCATAATGCCGGGCGGGAACGGGTAGCGATGGGATTGCTGCTAGTCCAGTATCTGCGACATTGCCCTGAACGCACCACAGATAATTACCAGCGACTCAGCGCCAGCGTTGAACGTTATGACTCGTTTATCCGGCGTGAGTTAGTCGAAAGTGATACCGGACGCGTACACAACGATGTGGGGTATAACGACGACATCTTTCGGCTCTATAACTACCCCTGGTTTGCAGAATTTTTTATTGAACTGTATCTGTGGAAAGGTGATGTCCAAAATTTACTGCTGGCCTTGCGCATCATGGAGGATTTTTATCACCGTGGCGGTGAAAAATTCTATGCCATCGGCATGCCAATTGCCTCACTGTATAGCTTGCTGGTTAAGGCGGGTTATGCCGATCGGGCAGAGCAAATACGCGAACGTTTTCTCGAACATGCTCAACGACTGGTACAAAACGGCACCCACTACCCCGCCCACGAAGTCACATTCGAACAAAGCATTGTCGCCCCTGCGGCGTGGATCTTGCTTCAGGCCTACGCCATCAGCCACGATCCGCTGTACCTCTCACATGGGTTGCGCCATGTAAAACTCCTTGAGCTCTTTCAGAATCCCGCACCAGATTACCGCCTTTTCGCTAATTCAAATCGTCATTGGGACGGTTTTTGGTTTGGCAAACGGCGCACATTCGGTGACACATTCCCGCATTACTGGAGCGCGCTAAACGCGGACGTCTATCACCTGCTTGATGTTTTAGGTAAGCCCGGTTTCGCCGAAAAAGCACAGGCGTCTTACCGCGCGGTGCTGAGTCTGTATTCAGCCGATGGTTCAGCCAGTTGCGCTTATCTCTTTCCTTTTTCTGTCAATGGGATAGCTACAGATTTCGCTGACCCTTACGCCAACGATCAGGATTGGGGGTTGTGGTTCTTTTTACGCACCCATTCTCCTGGAGCGCCGCATCCCTGCTTTTTCACAATCGATTCGTTGAGGTGAAACATGCTATTTCCAAAGTTAGCCAACAACGCCCCTCTTGCCGTTCGCCCGGATGGGACGTTGACATTTAAAGAAAAATTCTCCTACGGGCTGGGGGATTTTGCCTGCCAACTGCTTCTCGGTCCAGCAGGTGGGTTACTGATTTATTACTATTCGGAATACGTGGGGATTGATATCTCAGACATTGGGATGATTCTCCTGTTGTCACGCGTGCTGGATGGCGTTATCGATATTATGGTGGGGGTGATGGTTGATCGTACACGCTCCCCTTATGGTCGCCAAAGAGTCTGGCTACTGCGTATGGCAATCCCTTTCATGATAGCGCTGATACTGCTCTATTCGGTGCCGCTCGACTGGGATTACGGTTGGAAACTGATGTATGTGTTTATCAGCTATAACATCGCCATCCCGGTTATTTATACCTGCACAAATTTACCTTATGGATCGCTTGCATCCTCTATTACCCAGGACTACGGCGAACGCGCAAAACTGTCGATTTACCGCATGTTGCTGGCCGCAGTGGGAGGCTCTTTTGCCGGAGCAGCAACGCTGTATATTGTGGAATTTTTACAAGACACCTTTTTCGACGGCCAACGCACACCGCTGGCTTGGGTGATCACCATGACGATGTATGGTGTTATAGCCGTGATTCTTTTCTATTTTGTGGTAGCCAATACCCGGGAACGCACCAATTGCCGTAATGGTGAAGATACTGAGGCTATCCCCGATAAAAAAGATATCCTCATTGGCGTTTCGGAATTGTTTAAAAACCGCTATTGGGTCTTTTTGACAGTGGGTTGTCTGGCATTATGTGCGGCGGAAGCCGCGGCCGGTGCGGCTGGAACCTACTATTCCCAGTATTTTCTCGGCGATCCGAAAATCATTGGTGTCTATAGTTTGTACGGCACCATTGTGCGCCTGTTGATGCTATTTTTTATCGCGCCAATAATCATGGTGCGCTGGGGGAAACGCAATTCGGTCCTGTTTGGGATTGCGTTTGTACTGTTAAGTTTCGCGTTGCGACTCATTTTCCCCTATAGCCATGAAATGAATCTTGTCATCACGTTGATTAATGGTATTGGGCAGGCATTTACCTGGACGGGTATATTCGCGATGATCCCGGATACCGTGGAATATGGCGAATTCCGCTTCCACGTTCGCCGGGAAGGCTTGTCATTTGCGGGTGCTTCCTTCGCGATGAAAATGGCTTCCGGGATTGGCCCTGCAGCCACGACTTTTTTTGTCAGCTCAACCGGTTATGTCAACGGCGCAGCGGTGCAAAATGCGCAAACTATGGAGGCAATTCTTTATTCAGCCACGCTTATTCCAGCGCTATTTTATCTAGTCTGTATCGGCTCGTTGCTGGCATATCGGCTGGATAAAGAATACCCGGCAATTCTTAAAGCACTGGCCATTCGCTACTCTGAAAAGGAGGTAGTGGAAGCCCAATAAATAATTCCACACTGCCCTTTCCTTAAAAAGGAAGGGCAGCATGCACTTCACTGAAGATAATAGCCGCCCTGCTCATCCATACCTCACTGCGCATCGGAATATCGGCACCGGCAATCACCAAAAAAAACGGGCCGCCTGAGCGACCCGTTTAACCAGCATAAAGCGATTACAGAACGGCTTTAGCCTGCTTCACTATGTTTGCCACAGTGAAACCGAACTCTTCGAACAGAAGCTCAGCCGGAGCAGACTCACCGAAGGTGGTCATACCGACAACAGCACCGTTCAGGCCAACGTATTTGTACCAGTAGTCAGCGATGCTGGCTTCGATAGCCACACGTGCGGCAACCGCTTTCGGCAGCACGGCTTCACGGTACGCGGGATCCTGCTTGTCGAATGCATCGGTAGACGGCATGGAAACCACACGCGCTTTGATGCCTTCTGCAGTCAGTTGATCCCAAGCGGCAACCGCCAGTTCAACTTCAGAACCGGTGGCAATCAGGATAAGCTCAGGCTGGCCTGCACAATCTTTCAGAACGTATGCGCCACGGGCAACATCTGCCAGTTGCTGTTCAGTACGATCCTGCTGTGCCAGGTTCTGACGG
>NZ_DATERI010000160.1:0-11011 GCF_035271705.1 Buttiauxella sp. | reverse complement strand
CGTGTCGCTGCGTGGAAGCGTCTGGCTGATTTGCTGCCAGAGAGCTTCTATGAGATGGCGACGACGGAGATTAGCCTGGAGCAGGCGCCTGCCGTGGCGAAGAGTTTTATGAGTAATGAGATTCAGGGGCGGACGTTAGTGAAAGTTAGCTAACTTATAGGGATCGTGGTTTTCCGTTAAACCGAGGGCAACTCGAATGCAAGGTATGGTGATTTTCCGTTCACCCGAAAGTTATTCGAACCCTCATGTATCTTTGAACGGTGAACGTATCAAGGGGCTGCGGTAGCCCACTTGATACGTTCACCGTTTCGGTAGATTCAAGGAACACTAAACGCTCAGTGAACGGAACCATGGCTATCTGCAATAAAACAGCAAATTTGATCGGAACCGTCATTACCCCGGCAACACAATATCACTCTCCGCCAACGACCCCATCTCATTGTGCATCGCACATGCCGCATCCACCAGGTGCATCGCCAGCGCCGCACCACTCCCTTCTCCCAGACGCATACCCATCTGCAGATACGGCTCAAGCCCCAGTTTATTCATCGCAATCACCGCACCTTTTTCAGCAGACAAATGCGACGGAATTAAATAATCACGAACACCTGGCGCAATCTGGCAGGCTGCCAGTGCCGAGGCGTAAGACAAGAAGCCATCCAGCACTACAGGAAGACCCGCTGCTGCAGCTCCCAGCATCACGCCGGTCATCCCCACCAGGTCAAAACCGCCCACTTTTGCTAACACATCAATGCCGTCGGTGGCATCCGGATGGTTGGTTTCAATTGCTTTACGCACCACGGCGATTTTGTGGCTCATCTTATCGGCTGGGAAATTCGCCCCCATCCCGACCACATCATCCGGTAGGCTTTCGGTTAACACGCTAACCATCGCCGCCGCAGGGGTGGTGTTCGCCATGCCCAATTCGCCAACACCAAATAGCGTGATGCCTTCAGCAACTTTCTCCAGAGTGAGTTTCATGGTCGCCAGCAGTAAATTCTCAGCTTGTTCGCGGCTCATCGCCGGGCCCTGAGCGATGTTGCCGCTGCCACGCGCCACTTTCATATCCAGCACGCCAGGCAGTGCATCGCTATCAATACCGACATCCACCACATGAATATCTGCGCCGACCGTCGCACCCAACACGCACACACCCGTGTTGTGACGCGTCATGTTCACCGCCTGAATAGCCGTAACAATTTGCGGGGAAATCGCCACGCCTTCGGCATACACGCCGTGGTCAGCACACATCACGAGGATCGCTTTACGTTGGGTATTCAGGCCGTTTTTCATCCCTGGCATTCCCGCCAATTGCACCGCTAACGACTCCAGGCGCCCAAGGCTACCGAACGGTTTTAGCAGCCCATCGATATGCTTCTGCGCACGTGCCATTGCTTCGCTATCAAGGGGGGAAATTGTTGCCAATAAAGAATTCAGTGTTTGCATTTTTTATTCTCTGATACACATGTGTAAAAATCATTTCGCTGGATGACGCTGCGCTTAACCAGCCTGGCAGGCTGGTTTTCGTCGGTCAGATAAGCGAATCCGTCATCCAATAATTAACGTAATAACACCAGCAGGAAAACCACTTCGCCGAGTTCGATAGCGGCACCGAGCGTATCGCCCGTTTGCCCGCCAAGCGTACGGCGCAACATCCAGCCCAAACCGAAAATCGCCAGTAGGGTTATCACTAACGCAATAAGGCCAGTGGCGGGGAGTAAAATAGTACATAACACCGCCCCACCGACCAGAGTGAGGAGTGTTTGTGTGCCCGTCACTTTGCCGATAAACAGATTTCCCAGCCCTTTATCACGGGCATATTGATGACGGTACATCAGCAATACACAGGCGGTGCGCCCGGCAACAGAAGCTGCGGCTAACACCACCAACATGCTGCCCCCGCGTATTGCCAACTCGCTAACCACCAGCACTTTCATCACAATCACAAAGATAAGCGCCAAACCGCCATGCGTGCCGAGGCGGCTGTCGCGCATGATTTCCAGCATCCGGTCACGACTGCGAGCCGAGAAAATACCGTCGCAGGTATCCGCCAGGCCATCAAGGTGGAAACCACCGGTCAGCAGCGCGAGTGCGAGCACGTAACCGAGTGCTGCCAGGGGTAATCCTGCCCACGGCTGTAACAGCGTAAACACCACACCGGCTAACGCCCCCAGCACCAGGCCGACAAACGGAAAGGTGACAATGCCCCGCACGTATTGATGGGTTTCAATCCCTTCAGACCAACGAACCGGCACCGGTATGCGGCTCATAAACTGCAACGTGGCGAAGAACAAACGGAAGATCATTTAATTTTTACTCCAATCCCTGAGACCACCAGCCAAACTTCATCGGCACTTTGCGCCAGACGCTGATTAACGCGTCCGGCAATATCACGGAAATGCCGTGCCAGGCGGTTTTCCGGCACAATGCCCATTCCCACTTCATTGGTCACCAAAATCACCTCCGCCGGGCTTGCTGCGCAGGCTGCCAGCAGAATATCGATTTGCTGATTCACTACTTGCTCCATCACGGCAAAATCCCATTCGTCTTCTGGCATTTCCCCGGCTGCGTCATACAACACATTGGTAATCAACGTGGTAATACACTCCAGCAGCACGGCTTCTTGCGCATCGTTTTGTGGCGTTATCACAGTGTTTAAATCGCGATATTGTTCGACGGTGCGCCAGTGTGTAGGCCGGCTGTCGCGGTGATGCTGTATACGCTGTGCCATTTCGCTGTCGAATATTTTCGAGGTGGCGATATACAGCACTTGCGGGTAATTTGCCGCCAACTGTTCCGCATGGTGGCTTTTCCCGCTCCGGGCACCGCCCGTGACTAATTTCATACCGATGGCTCCTGATGCTCCCGCATAATCTGGTATATCCGCGCAATATCGATGTTTTCGCGCATCGAGTCAGCCAATATATTGAATTGATTATCTTTATGTTGTTGATAGTCGAAGCGCTCACCTTCCCACACGTTCAGCCCTTTGCGCAGGCGCAAGCTGTCCAGCAGGCTGCGGGTAAATTCACCACTATCAAACAGGCCATGCAGATACGTCCCCAGTACGCGTCCATCCTCGCTGACTGCGCCATCAAGGTTATGATAAGGCTGAGTATTACACTCGGTAAACGTCGCAAACGGTGAAGTGTTTGCTCCGCGCTGAGTCTCACCCATATGGATTTCATAGCCCTGAAGTGCTGCACCTGAGCTTGCGGCAAACACGCCAGGCAGCGGCGTTTGAACGTGTCCGGTAACAAGGGTGGTGGTTTTTTCATTGGCGAAACGGGTGACGACATCAAGCAACCCCATGCCTGACATTTCCCCAAGTCCCGATTCCACCTCATCATAAATATGATTCCCGAGCATCTGATAACCGCCGCAAATGCCCACTACCGCACCGTCACGGCGATGATGGGCGAGTAACGCTTGCTCAAGGCCATTTTCCCGCAGCCAGCGCAAATCACCGAGGGTATTTTTACTGCCCGGTACAATCACCAGGTCACTGTTTTGCAGCTCATCGGGTTTGACTACATAACGTAGACGCACATCAGGTTGCGCTGCCAGCGCATTAAAATCGGTGAAGTTCGACATGTACGGCAGTTGTAACACCGCGATATCCAGCGCTTTGGGCGCCACTGAGTCGTACTTGCCGCGCTCAAGCACCACGCTGTCTTCATCTTCAAGATCAACATTCAACCACGGCATTACCCCTAAAACCGGCACACCGGTTAACGCCTCGATTTGTTCGATACCGGAGTAAAGCAGCGCCACATCCCCGCGAAACTTATTGATGATGACCCCTTTTACGCGCCATTTTTCATGCTCAAGCAGCAAGGCAAGGGTGCCGTAAATCGCCGCGAAAACGCCGCCGCGATCAATGTCCGCCACCAGAATCACCGGGCATTCAGCGAGTTCCGCCATCCCCATGTTGACGATATCGCGGTCGCGTAAATTGATTTCAGCGGGGCTGCCTGCCCCCTCCAGCACCATCACTTCATGCTCTGACGCAAGGCTCTGGTAAACCTCGCGAATTTGTGTTTTCAGTTGCGGTTTATAGTTGTGATAAGTGACCGCATCCATATTGGTGGCAACTTTCCCCATCAGCACTACCTGCGCTTTGCAGTCACTGGTCGGCTTGAGCAATACCGGATTCATGCGCACATCTGGGGCAATTCCCGCCGCTTCAGCCTGGAAAATCTGCGCCCTGCCCATCTCTTTGCCATCCGGTGTAATGCCAGAGTTAAGCGCCATATTTTGTGATTTAAACGGCGCGGTGCGCAGGCCATCCTGGGCAAAAATCCGGCACAGCCCTGCCACCAGCATGCTTTTGCCAACATCTGAGGCGGTACCCTGAATCATTATTGCAAGGCTCATAAAACTTCCTTTTAAAACGCACAAGGTGTTGAACAATTGAGTTTCAGTTTTACACAGCACTGCCCGAACTCGCTGTGTGTTAATCCTGTTGAGATTGAGCTCTACACAGGCGAAATCAGCAATGATTTCCCTAATGATTTCTCTCATAATTTCAACAGAAAGCCCCGGGATTGTTGCTGATTCATCGGGGTCTTAGGTTATGCCAATCGTCAGCCCGCGCAATGCGGCAAACAGCAGCAAAGCAAACAGCGAAGCCAACATCATGAGTTGAATGGTGAGGGTAATGTCGTCGATGGCGACACCGCGCCGCTCATCCCCGATCCACGGCTTTTCTACCTGTTCGCCAAAATAGGTGTTCGGACCGCCGAGTCTGATTCCAAGCGCTCCTGCCACCGTGGCTTCGGGCCAGGCGCAGTTTGGGCTGCTGTGTTGGTAACGGTCGCGCCAGCCGATGCGCAAAGCCTGATGGGGATTGGCGCGTAAACAAAAGGCTGCAATGGTCAGCAGCAGCCAGCTCAGGCGTGCAGGCAGATAGTTGGCGAGGTCATCGAGTCGAGCGCTGACATAACCCATTGCGCGGTATTTTTCGGTTTTGTATCCCACCATGGAGTCCAGCGTATTAACCGCTTTGTAGGCCATCGCCAGCGGTGCGCCGCCTAACATCAGGAAAAACAGCGGTGCAATCACGCCATCAACACTGTTTTCCGCCACGGTCTCCACCACCGCACGCGTCATTTGCGGGCGTTCCAGTTGCGAGGTATCACGCCCGACAATCCACGACAGTTTTTCACGGCTTTCGGCGAGTGTTCCCTCTTTCAACGCGCGGTACACCTCGAGTGCGGCATCGCTCAGGCAACGAGCAGCCAGCACGGTGTAAATCATCCACACTTCAACCAGCCAACCGAGCCATGGATGCAGCAGATTAGCGAGGTATAACACACCCCAACTCACGGTCCAGGTCACGCCCACCACCACCAGCCAAAGCACACCACCACCGATTTTCAGTGCGCGGTCGCTTTTGCAAACCAGCCGTATCTGGCGCTGCATGACATTAATCAAGTTGCCAATCCAGCGAACCGGATGCGGCCAGTGCGGCGGGTCGCCGAGCCAGTAATCCAATAACCAGGCCACACCCCAGGCAAACAATGTCATAGAGCGTTCCTCGCAAAAGATAACCACGGGTTGAGCAAACCAGGGCGTAGGGCAAAATGCACAGGGAGAGGGGTGATTTTGAAAGGTGGGACGCGAACACCACATTGCATGAATGTGCGGAACAACCCAAGCGTGACGGTGGTTTTAGCGCAGCCGCTACGTGTGCCTGCAATGACGAATGCGTGTTTTGCTGCCGCTACCATGGTTGCCTTATGACTGTTTCGGCAAAGCGCGGATGTCAGCATGTACGCGCAACCTGGGGCTGCAGGCATCTGATGACAACTGACTTCCCACCGAAGGCGTTGTTTAGGGTCCTACCCAACATGATTCGAGGTGCAGCCAACACACCGGCAAATGGGAAGTAGGACGGGTATAACTGACAAGTCGGTCTTCTGGCTTAGCGTCATTCTTACCCACCCTTCCCAATCAATAGATCAGTGGTTACGTGGGTTCGTCGGCATTACAGCAGCGGGGGCTGCGGGGGAGTTTCACCCCCTTCCCAGCCACAATACCCTTCATACTTAGAGCCGCAGGGGCATTGGCAGTCTTCGCTCACCCCGGTCACTTACTTTAGTAAGCTCCCGAGGATTCACTGCGTTGCCGCCTTCCTGCAACTCGAATTATTTTGGGTATTTATGTGGCATAAACGAGTCAGTTGTCGAATTATTTAGGCTTTGGTGATAATGGTTCACCAGTTAACTGAATGACAAAACAATTATCACTCACGTGAATACATAAATGCGAACACAGTGTAAAAGCCATATGACATTCTATGTTGTGCTATGACAATTTTACTGTTTTTTTAGCCTTGCGTGAAGAAGACAAAAGGGATTCTACGATGAACATAAGTTGCCAACATTATGGCTGAAGCACGATGCCCGGCATCTTGTGGGGAATTCATTCAGGGCTGGATTGGCGGCAGTGAAAAGCTGGTCTCCTGCCCGATAGACTGGTTTAGTACCGTTGAAGTACGAGACGGTGCAAAACTACCGACTGAACGCCTACGTATGCGCCAGATACTGGAGCGGGTTGTGGCGTATTTTGGCTACCCTGCCGCATTAGCTAACAACCTCAGTATTGCACTAGAATCCACGGTTCCGGTGGGAAAAGGGATGGCGAGCAGCACCGCAGATATTGCGGCCACCGCCGTTGCGACAGCACGCCATTTAGATGAAATATTAGATGAAGCCACCCTTGCCGCGTTGTGCGTGCAAATCGAACCCACAGACAGCACGCTGTTCCGCAGACTGACTCTTTTTGACCATCTCCACGCGCAAACTATCGCCAGCTGCGAACCCGCACCAGCGCTGGAACTTCTGCTGCTGGAAAGCAATGCCACGCTTTTGACGGAGGATTACCATCGCCAAAAACGCGAGGCCGCATTAATGAGCCACGCCGACGAACTGGACAGAGCCTGGCATCTTTTGCAACGCAGCTGCCTGCAACAAAATACCCGCTTATTAGGCATGGCGGCGACGCTCAGCGCTGTCGCAAGCCAAGAGCTGTTAGCTAAGCCAATGTTTACCCAACTGTTAGGTTTGATTGAAGAGTTTGATTTATATGGGCTGACTGTCGCACACAGCGGGAGTGTAGTGGGGCTGATGCTTGATAGCAGCAAACATGATTGCCAGAAAATTCTTTGGCAGATTAAGCATTCTGCTATGAGTGCCTGTTACCCACGCCAATATCTGGTGAAGGCAGTTAAAGGCGGCGTGCGCTAACTCGAGGCGAAAAAAACCGCCAGCGCGGTAACACCGTTAGTTTAAGAACGAGATATCCGGGGCGACCACCGGGTTTGGCGTCCCTCCGGGAACCAAATCCCGGTGTTTCCCCTCATTCATTGGCTTAAGTGAACGGTGTTACGCGATAGCGGCGGTTTCATAAATAGTCTTTACGCTAAATAATTCAAGTTGCATCGAGGCTACATCGCCGCAAGTCCCCTGGAGCTTACATCAGTAAGTGACAGGGGTGAGCGAGGAGAGCCAACAAAGAGGCAGCTTGAAGTATGACGGGTAAGATTATTCGGTTTTGATTTCGCCCATCACTTTAAGTTTTTTGGAAATTTCACGACGTTCTTTAGACAGCTCAGCATTTTTGATGATGTAGTCATCAACACGGTCTTCATAGTCGGTTTTCATGCTGGCGATGATGCCCTGAATAGCTTCAATGCTCATACCCGGCTTGATGTAGTCGCTCAGGTTATCAAGCAGCAGAACACGTTTTGAGTTATCACGGATCTTTTTCTCTACGTCCTGGATTTCACGCTGCAGTTTATTTTTGCGACGGAACAGACGCACGAACTCAAGCACGTCCTGGAAAGATGGTTTAATTGGTTCCATTTTTATACCCCTGCTAATTTCATACTCGGATTCGTTAAGACAGCCGCCGAAAGATGACTTTAAAGGTTGCGGCGGCCGCTGACAATTCTTTTACCCCACCGTACTTTGGGGTGCTGCGTTCTACTTCAAGCTACGCGATTCAAAGCGACAGCCCGAACAGTACAGGCGATTGGTCTGTTTCGCTATCTTAACCTCAATTGCTGCTGAATCGAAACCAGCAATTCACACCTGAGTAAGCAATTATTTGCGTAACGCGCGACAGATCAACTGCGACAGCAATTCTAGTTGACGAGCAAGTTCCATACTCAACCAGACGTAACCATGAATCGGGGTTTCCTGAAGCTTCCCATTTTGACCAAGTTGCATCATTTCTCGCAACTCGCTGACGATTTCCGTCAGTTTTTCATTGTTTGCCGAAATAGTCGACGGGTTGCCATCGTGCAATGCTTGGGCAATAGCGACAAGCGTGCCCTGTGTCATTTGTTGCATTTCGCGCAAAGTTTGCGCATTAATCATCAGAAAGTGGCTTTCCCGTGAAGCCCAATACGCGTTGACCTGCAACTCCAGTGTACACACCATATTGCGGCTAACAGTCTGTATCGCCTCGAAAATCGACTTTTGAATATGTGTTTCTTTGCTGCTCGGGCCAATAAGCGCGCGCATTCTTACCACATCACCGAGCACTTTCTGTAAGTGTTTTTCCAGACGCGGTCTGTCTAATAAGTTAGGTGAAAATCCGGCGTTGTAAACCCGACCAAAGGCGGTGACAAAGTTCGCCATTTGTATACGCCAGTGAATAAAGGCGCGCTGCGGATAAATGCTGGTAAATAGCATGGCCAGCAGTGAGCCAAAGATAACATCGCCACTACGCCAAAGGGCGATTTCCATGTCCCCGGCAGGTGCCCCTACCACGACGGCAAGGGTGATGCCAATTAGCAGAGCCTGATACGGGCGTTTCCCCAGAGCCAGATATCCGCAGATAAACATGGCAATTGCGCACCACACCAACATAAGGGGGAGCGAGAACAGTTCCAGTTTCAGCGCCACAAGCCCCATGGCCGCCCCACAAATCGTCCCCCCAATACGCTCAAAGGCGCGTGGCACGACGTTGCCCCAAAACGAGATTGGCCCCATCACGACCACAAGTGTGATAAGCGGCCATGTCCCTTCTGGCACTTTGAGAAGATGAACAATGAGAAACGTGAGAACAAAAGCCAGTGCGATACGGATACCATGCACTATGCGGTAATTGCGGTAAACGCGGATCTCAAATGGGCTTAGTGATTTGTCAGGACGCACACACCGCTCCCCGTGAAAGAAAAAACGGGATTGTACCTGTTTTTCTGGAATCAACATCACAAAGTTAGGGGGCTTTCACCCCCTTATACCCAAAATAATTCGAGATGCAGGAAGACGGCAAGTGAAGGAGTCCCGATGAGCTTACTTGAGTAAGTGATTCGGGTGACTGTATGCGGCCAACGCACATGCAACTTGAAGTATGGTGGGTATAGCATTAGATTTTATCTGCCACCGGAATGTACATATCTATTTCCCACACGCCACTTTCTGACCCGTCATTCAGATAGTGTTCGAAGCACGGTTTCCCGGTCATGTGGTAGCTATGATTGGCGAGGACGCTATCAAAAAAGAGGTTCCACGGTTTCGCAAAATCGTCGTCATCCACGCGGGCACGGGCAACGGCATACTGCCCACCCTCGATGCGAGTCTCGATGACACCTTCGCTGTTATCCGGCACGGTAAAGTTTTCAGTCACCGAGACCACGGTGTCGCAACGCAATTTTTCTGCTGGCACCACATCGGGGTTGTCGTAATAAACCGCCAGCCATTCCTCACCGACTATCTTGTGGGTTTTAACCCACAGGGCGAGTTGTTCAAAGCCTTGATGAACCGTTTTCTCCCACGGCCCAACCATATGAAAACCAGCGACTTTACGTTCATGAACTTGCTGTACATTAAATTCCATATGACCTCCTGACTCGATTTAAAAACACTGTATATTTATACATCACTCTAGAGCAGGAAAACAATCCTTTGTCAGGGTGATGTGGTTACTTTACGAGCGGGATCGCTTTTCGCAAAAATTCAGACCCATTAATCATCGTTGCCAGAGCATCGCCGTAAAGCATCGTTGTAGAGCATAGTACAGCCAATAAAAACGGGTCGACATTGCTGCCGACCCGTTGTGCAGACGTCCGATGTTTTACAATGTGTGGCTCAGATAATCACCCAATCGGGACCAGGTGCTGCCCTTTTTAACAGCAGAAAGTGTGACCAACGGCCAGTGCGCAATGAGCTTGTCACGATCAAAGAGTTCGATTTCACCCACCTGTTGGTTGGCGGCAATAGGCGCTTCTAACTCTGGCTTGTCGAGGACATATTTGGCTTTAATGTTCGGGACTTCAGACTTTGGCAGAGCCAGGAAAAGGTCCTGATTGGTCCCGACTTCGATCTGTTTTTGATCGCCGTACCAGATAGCCTCAGTACCAATTTTTTTGCCTTTATGCAGAACCTGTACGGTATCGAAGTTATCCTGGCCCCAGTGCAGTAATTTGCGCGCCTGGTCTTCGCGCCCTTTAGCGCTTTCAGCCCCCATCACCACCGCAATTAAACGGCGCTTGCCCTGAACGCTTGAAGCGATAAGGTTATAACCCGCACTCGCGGTATGTCCGGTTTTCAGGCCATCCACATTCAGTCCTTTGTCCCACAATAAGCCATTACGGTTTTGTTGCGTGATGCCATTCCAGGTAAGGCTGCGTTCGCTGTACATATGATAAAAATCGGGTTCACCGTGGATTATCGCGCGGGACAGCACGGCAAGATCATAGGCGGTGCTGTGCTGCCCTGGCGCATCCAGGCCATGAACCGTTTCAAAATGGGTATCGCGCAAGTGGAGTTGCTGCACGTATTTGTTCATCATTGCCACAAATTGCGGCTGCCCGCCGGCCACATAATCGGCCAGTGCGACACAAGCATCATTACCAGAATCAATAATAAGGCCACGGCTCAAGTCGTGCACCGTCAGCCTGTCACCGGCTTTCAGGAACATCAGTGATGAGCCATCAAAGACCGGATTACCTTTTGCCCAGGCATCTTTACCCACGGTCACCCAATCGTTTGCCGAG
>NZ_DATERI010000159.1:0-28772 GCF_035271705.1 Buttiauxella sp. | reverse complement strand
AATCCGGATCGTGCGTTCGATTTCGCCTGCTTGCCGAACGAAGGTGTTGGCCTGGCGCGTCTGGAGTTCATTATCAACCGTATGATTGGCGTGCATCCCAAAGCGTTGCTGGAGTTTGATCAGCAAACGCCGGAATTGCAGCAGCAGATTCGTCAAATGATGAAAGGCTTTGATGACCCGATTGAGTTCTACATCGGCCGTCTAACCGAAGGGATTGCGACGCTGGGTGCCGCATTTGCGCCGAAGCGCGTGATTGTTCGTCTTTCCGATTTCAAAACCAACGAATACGCCAACCTGGTGGGTGGCGAGCGTTATGAGCCGGAAGAAGAAAACCCAATGCTTGGTTTCCGTGGGGCGGGGCGTTATGTGTCCGACAGCTTCCGCGATTGCTTCGCACTGGAATGTGCCGCCATGAAACGCGTACGTAACGAGATGGGTCTGACCAACGTCGAAGTGATGGTGCCGTTTGTGCGTACCGTCGCGCAGGCTAAAGCCGTAGTTGAAGAACTGGAACGTCAGGGTCTGAAACGCGGTGAGAACGGGCTGAAAATCATCATGATGTGTGAGATCCCATCAAACGCCTTGCTGGCTGATGAGTTCTTGCAATATTTCGATGGTTTCTCCATCGGTTCAAACGACATGACCCAACTGGCGTTGGGACTGGACCGCGACTCAGGCGTCGTTTCCGAACTGTTTGACGAGCGCAACGACGCAGTGAAAGCACTGCTGTCGATGGCAATCAAAGCGGCTAAGAAGCAAGGTAAATACGTCGGTATCTGCGGACAAGGCCCGTCCGACCATGAAGATTTTGCGGTCTGGTTGATGGAAGAGGGGATTGATAGTCTTTCTCTGAACCCGGATACAGTAGTGCAAACCTGGTTGAGTCTGGCAGAAGCGAATAAATAACTATACCCGTCGTCCTTCAAGATGCAGGGGTGTTGGCTGCTCTCACTCACCCGACGAATTTGTCATTCGATTGCCGCCTACCTGCATCTTGAAGTGACTTGGGTATAGCTTTAATCGAAAAAGGCTCCTCATCGCAGAGGAGCCTTTTTTATTACGAGACTTTTGGCGTCATAACCCCAGTGACTTCACTTTCACTCTGGAATTTCCCTACACGCAAGTCGCTCACAATACTGTTCATTCTCTCTTCAGTTAATTTGTAATAACGAATCGAGATGGCTGTCATTAAGTAGAAAATAGCGGGCAGTACGGTAAACAGAATCAGTACGCCACGCACAGCCTCGGCTGATTGTTGCTCCACCCCGGCTTGATAACCAAACCATGCCAGACCCCACCCCGTTAATGCGCCACCGATTGCTACGCCCAACTTAATGATGAAGATATTTGCAGCGACATTCATTCCTGTAATGCGACGTTGGGTTTTCCATTCACCATAGTTATTCGCATCGGTAATCATTGACCATTGCAGTGGAGCATTAATACCCTGCAATATATTAAGGGCGATATGCACGATAAAAGCGGGCATCCAGTAATCAGTCGGTAACACTAAGAACAATAACCCGACCACCGCACTGAGCACGTTCACCCAAATCGAGGCGCGGATTTTACACATCCAGCCACCAAGATGTTTTGCAAACAAACTACCAAATACCGCAGCAACAGTCGTAGCAAGCATAAACATAGAAATAATGCCGCTGCCCTGATTAAGAATATATTGCACGAAATAAACGAGCAGACTGCCACGCACGACCACACCACACAACATTGCCAGGTTATAAACCGACAGAATACGCCACTGGTCGTTTTTTAATAACACGCGGACATCGCGCATGATGTTCAGGTTTTCTTCTTTAACCGGTGTAATACGTTCGCGGGTCGTCATGAAGCAGACCAGGAACATGAAGCAGCCAATCACCCCGAAGAGACCCATCGCCCACTGCATGCCTGCTGCTCTGTCACCCGGTGAAATAAAATCAGCCAACGGCAGAATCAATGCTGTACCCATCGCACCACCAATGGGAGCAATGGCAAAACGCCAGGATTGCAGTGACAGGTTTTCTTGCGGATCAGAAGTAATTGCAGCGCCTAATGAGCAATACGGAATATTAATCGCTGTGTACATTAGTGTCATGAAAATATAAGCGAGAACGGCGTAAACAATTTTACCCGTTTGGTCAAAGTCGGGAGTTGAATAAACCAGGACACAACTTACTGCAAAGGGAATACAGATGATCAGTAACCACGGACGGAAGCGTCCCCAACGACTTTTTGTTTGGTCAGCAATAGCCCCCATAATCGGATCGGTAATGGCATCAAGTACCCTAACCACTAAAAATAGAGTCCCCATCACTGCTGGGGGTAAACCATAAATATTGGTGTAGAAATAAGCCAGAATAGCTACGGAGGAATCAAACACGATGTGGCTTGCCGCATCACCTAGCCCAAAACCCAGTTTTTCTTTAATGGTAATTTTTTCAGTAAGCACCGACATACATTCACCTTTATTAAGAGTCGGAATATACCCCTCATACTTCAAGTCGCAGGGGTGTTGGTTGCACTCACAAACCCTGGTCACTTACTCAAGTAAGCTCCTGGAGATTTGCTCCCTTGCCGCCTACCTGCAACTCGAATTATTTGGGTATATATACCTCGCGGATAGCACTAGTTATATGTGGTGAATGTGATGAGGAGTATTGTAATTTTTCATTTGCGTTTTATGTTTCTTATCAACTGTGACGCAGTTATCTCTTATTCCCATTTTTTATACTGAAGGATCGTGTTAGCTAGAATATTTTTGAATCCCATCACACTTATGGCTAAAAACCAAAAAACATAAACTTGCTGGGTATTCTGACAATTGTTTGCGGCTTCATTTATCACTCATATTGATGGCTGAAAATTATCTCCGCGCACCCTCATGGGGATGGCCGAAATCAAAAAGGGAATACTATGTCTGCCATTTATCAGGACGCTTACCGCCCAATTAGTGAACGTGTTAGCGATCTGCTGTCGCGCATGACAGCGGAAGAAAAATTCGCACAAATGCATGCGTATTGGCTGATTTTATCCAGCGACGGTCAGCACCGTGAACGTACTGATTTAAGCGATGAGTTTGCCGGAGTAACCGAACAGGCAGTACTTACTGAGCGCCTTAAACTGGGTGTCGGGCAAATCACAAGGCCGTTAGGCACCCACATTGTGGAGGCAAAAGAAGGTGTACGTGCGGCCAATCGTTTACAGAAAACCCTGGTTGAAGAAACACGATTGGGTATTCCGGCAATGTTTCACGAAGAGTGTTTAGTCGGTTTGTTGTGCAAAGACGCCACACTTTTCCCTTCATCCCTAAACTATGGTTCCACCTGGGATCTGGATCTTATCGAACGGGTTGCAGCAGCTATTGGTGATGAAGCCCGCTCTACGGGCTGCCATCAAGGGCTTGCGCCGGTGCTGGATGTGTCACGTGATGTGCGCTGGGGACGAACCGAAGAGACATTTGGTGAAGACCCGTGGCTGGTGGGAATGATGGCCACGCATTATGTGAAAGGTCTGCAAGGCAAGAGCCGTGACCTGCTGGCGACACTGAAACACTATGTTGGGCACTCGTTTAGCGAAGGGGCGCGTAACCATGCGCCAGTCCATCTGGGCTTTTGCGAATTGAACGATACCTTCCTGCTGCCGTTCGAAATGGCGGTGAAACTGGCAAATGCCGGATCTGTCATGCCTGCCTACCACGACATTGATAATCAGCCAGGGCACTCAGATGAATTCTTACTCACTACCGTGTTGCGTGAACAATGGGGCTTTGATGGGCTGATTGTTGCTGATTACGGCGGTGTTAGCCTACTACATCAGCATCACGGTATTTCTCACGATGCGGCAGAATCGGCGGCGCTGGCCTTTAATGCCGGGCTGGATGTGGAACTGCCGAAAGATGACTGCGCGCGCCATCTGGCACAGGCTGTCGAGCGTGGTTTAATCACCATGGAAAAAGTTGATGAAATTGTCGCTCGCGTACTGAAAGAGAAATTTCGTCTGGGCCTGTTTGAACACCCTTATCGTGATGAAAACAGTGTCGCGCTGCAAAGCGAATCCAACATCAAGCTTGCGCGTGAAGTCGCAACGCGTTCTATCACCATGCTTGAGAATGACGGCACATTACCGCTCAAGGGGCAGCCGCGTGTCGCCGTTATTGGACCAACAGCTGACGACCCGCTGGCACTGCTCAGCGGTTATAGTTTCCCGGTGCATTTGATAATCAGCGATATGCTGGAGCAAACATCACAGGTGGTCACGCCCATGCAAGCCCTGCGTGAGCGACTAGGTCGCGAAAATATCCGTTATGCCAAAGGTTGCCACATCATCGAAAAACGTATGGCGGGTGCACCTGTTTTCCCCGGTGACAGCGGCGGTAAACCGATGCAGTCTTCACCCGTTTCTAACGACATTTCGTTGATTCCTGATGCAGTAAAAATTGCCCAACAAAGTGATGTTGTGGTGCTGTGCGTCGGGGATTTATCCGGCTTATTCCAGAGCGGTACCGTGGGCGAAGGTTCAGATACCGACAGCCTGTTACTGCCTGGCGTACAGCAGCAATTGCTGGATGAACTGATTGCAACAGGCAAACCCGTGGTGGTGGTGATGACGGGCGGCCGGCCTTATAACTTGGGCGGCCAGGAAGATAACGTGGCTGCACTGCTTATGGCCTGGGCACCAGGGCAGGAAGGTGGACATGCGATTGCCGATGTATTGACGGGGCGTGCAGAACCTGGCGGGCGGCTAGTGGTCTCCATCCCTAAAAGTGCGGGTGCCATGCCGTACTACTACAACCACAAACTGAAGAGCGGAGGGACACCCTTCGCGTTCCACTTTGGTTCCCGCTATCCGTTTGGTTATGGCAAAACCTGGACTGAGTTTGACTATAGTCCGCTGCAATTATCCAGTGATGTTGTGCCCAATGATAACGGGGTAGTGAATGTGAGCATGACTGTCAGCAACCGTGGCGCGGTGGCGGGGAGTGAAGTCGTGCAGCTTTATGTTCATGACAAAGTGGCGTCGATGGTGCGCCCAGTTCAGGAACTAAAAGCCTTCCAGCGCGTGCAACTTGAGCCGGGAGCAAGCGCGCGTCTCACCTTTAGTGTGCCGACCGATATGCTGAATTTCACCCGCCGCAATGGTGAACGCGTGGTGGAGCCAGGCGAGTTTGAGATTCGTATTGGCGCATCAAGTGGTGATATCAGAAGTTCGGGCGTTGTCAGCGTGACAGGCGAAACGAGGGTGATTACCGGTCAGTGGCGAATGGTGAGTCATTGTGAGGTTTTATCATCCCGAATTTAATGCGTGCACTAAATAATTCGAGTTAAAGCAAGGTGGCAAGTGAGCTCATCTCCAGGAGCTTACTTAAATAAGTGACTGGGGTGAGCGAGTGCAGTCAACGCCGCAGTAACTCGAAGTATAACGGGCAAACAATAGGCAAAAAAAGGCCCATCATTGAGATGGGCAAAGACTACACACAGCAATTCGTTGTTTCACTCAGGGGATTTCCATGCTTATAAATCAATGTGTTGATTCATAGCCTTGAAGTAATAGTAGGTACATCGCTGTGGAGCGTCTCTCGGATTCGTCTCAATAGTTAATGAAAAGTTAACGATTGAGATCACATAAATGTATTTTTTTAGAATCAATGGCTTGTATAGGAGATAAGAAGCGGGGGACAGCCCGGGATTGTTAATGATTGCGCTTGTGTTGCTCGCACGCGCAAGCAACACAAGGTTTTAGGGACTGTTATTCGTGTTCTTCCAGAATCTCAACCACTTCATTGGGGCTATTTTGCGGTGGTGGCGTTTCATGCATCCACACTGAAATGAGACGATACGATACCGCCAGCAGAACCGGCCCGATAAACAAGCCAATCATGCCAAAGGCAATCAAACCGCCAATGACGCCAGAAAGAATCAGGATCATCGGCAAGTCAGCACCCATACGAATCAGCACCGGACGAATAAAGTTGTCCATAGTACCGACCACGCAACTCCACACCAACAGCACGGTGCCCCATGTGTTATCACCCGTCCAGTACAGCCAGACTATTGACGGAATCAGCACCAGCAACGGACCAATTTGCACCAGACAACACAGCAGCATTAACACGGTTAATAGCGTGGCATTGGGGATCCCGGCAATTGCCAGCCCCACGCCGCCCATCACGGACTGAACCAGTGCGGTGACCACCACCCCCAGAGCCACAGCGCGGATCGCTTGCCCTGCCAGCAACACGGCCGCATCGCCACGGTTACCCGCCAGACGGAGCGCAAAATGGCGAATACCATTACCCAGCGCTTCGCCTTTTGCATACAACAACACACTAAACAGCAGCATCAGGCCGCAATGCATCAGGAAGCTACCAACATGTATCGCTTGCCCAAGGAACCAGGTTGTTGTGGTGCCTATATAAGGACGAATTTTTGCCATTATGGCGCTGCCACCACTGTCTACCAGCGTGTTCCAGCCAGAGTAAAGGCTGTCACCAATGAGTGGAATGCTAATTAGCCACTCAAATTTCGGGGGTTCCATATTGCCATTCGTTGCCCATTCGATAACAGGGCCGCTGTTATCCACCAGGCTGTTCACCAGCAGCGCCACGGGAATAACAAATAACATCAGTAGCAAAAGTGTCATCACCAGGACGGCGAGCGCGCGCTTTCCCCACAATACATTTTGTAATTTAAGCATCAACGGCCAAGTCGCCAGTACGATTGTCCCGGCCCAGGCGAAACCGAGCACAAACGGTCGGACAACCCATAAACAGGCGATTATCATCACCGAGATAAATAACACCGACAGCAAGATCTGTAGCAGATCCTTTGGCTGACTGACTTTAACCATAGATAAAATCACCTTAATAACAGATAACGGGCAACGTGCCTGCGTTAAAACCGCAAAGCGGTTGTAATAATGATGATGTATTTACTCGATTTTTAACAGGAGCAAAACAGGCAGGCATGTCCGAAAAAAATGTGTTAAAAACGAATACCCGTCATACTTCGAGCCGCAGGGGTGTTGGCTGCACTCACAAACTCCAGTCACTTACTCAAGTAAGCTCCTGGGGATTTGCGCCCTTGCCGCCTACCTGCAACTCGAATTATTTAGGGTATTAGGATGAATATTAGAATTAATATACGCAAACGATAACTCACAACCAATCTCCCAAATAATTAGAGCAGGGTCGACTTAGCAATGATCCCACAAATTTCTCAGGCACCAGGTGTTGTTCAATTGGTGCTCAATTTTTTGCAGGCACTGGAACAGCAAGGTTTTACCGGTGATACCGCAACCAGCTACGCTGACAGGCTCACGATGGCCACCGATAACAGCATTTATCAATTGCTGCCGGATGCGGTTTTATTCCCTCGTTCTACGGCCGACGTCGCTTTACTGACCCGACTTGCCTCAGAAGAACGCTTCAAAACATTGGTCTTTACACCGAGAGGTGGCGGTACTGGCACCAACGGCCAGTCACTGAATAAAGGCATCGTCGTCGACATGTCTCGCTACATGAATCGCATCATTGAAATCAATCCTGAACAGGGATGGGTGCGAGTCGAAGCGGGTGTGATAAAAGACCAGCTAAACCAATATCTCAAACCTTACGGCTATTTCTTTGCTCCGGAACTTTCTACCAGCAACCGCGCAACACTAGGCGGGATGATCAATACCGACGCGTCGGGGCAAGGCTCGCTGGTCTATGGGAAAACGTCCGATCATGTGATGGGTGTGCGTGCTGTTTTGCTCAGTGGCGATATCCTTGATACGCACCCGATGTCGACAATGCTTGCGCAAGACTTGGGGCGTGACGACAGCCCGAGCGGCAAAATTTATCGTACGGTACTTGAGCGTTGCCGTGAACAACGTCAGTTGATTATCGACAAATTCCCGAAACTAAACCGCTTCTTGACGGGTTACGATCTACGCCACGTTTATAACGACGATCTTTCGCAGTTCGACCTGACGCGCATTCTCTGCGGTTCAGAAGGCACACTGGCGTTTATCACCGAAGCCAAGCTGGACATTACGCGCCTGCCAAAAGTGCGTCGTCTGGTGAATATCAAATATGATTCGTTCGACTCCGCACTGCGCAACGCGCCATTCATGGTAGAAGCGAAAGCGCTGTCCGTCGAAACCATCGATTCCAAAGTCCTCAACCTGGCGCGGGAAGATATCGTCTGGCATTCAGTGAGTGAATTGATTACCGATGTGCCCGGTAAAGAGATGCTCGGCCTGAATATCGTTGAATTTGCAGGGGACGATCTGGAGTTAATCGAAGGCCAGGTCGCTTCGCTGTGTGAACGCCTCGACACGTTAATTGCCCAGCGCGAGGGCGGTGTCATCGGCTGGCAGGTTTGTACTGAACTGGCTGGCATTGAACGCATCTATAACATGCGTAAAAAAGCCGTTGGTCTGCTGGGTAATGCCAAAGGGCAGGCCAAGCCGATTCCGTTTGCGGAAGATACTTGTGTGCCGCCGCAGCATTTGGCCGATTACATCACGGAGTTCCGCGCATTACTCGATAGTCATAATCTGAGTTACGGGATGTTCGGCCACGTGGATGCTGGCGTTCTGCATGTGCGCCCGGCACTGGATATGACCGATCCGCATCAGGAAGTGCTAATGAAGAGCATTTCCGACGATGTGGTTGCACTCACCGCGAAATACGGCGGTTTGTTGTGGGGGGAACACGGCAAAGGTTTCCGCGCGGAATACAGCCCAGCCTTCTTTGGTGAAACGCTGTATGAAGAACTGCGCCGCATCAAAGCAGTTTTCGACCCGGATAACCGTCTCAACCCTGGAAAAATTTGTCCGCCTCTGGGTGTCGATGACCCGATGATGCAGGTTGACGCGGTGAAACGCGGCACCTTCGACAGACAAATCCCGATTGCAGTGCGTACTTCATGGCGTGGTGCAATGGAGTGTAACGGCAACGGCTTGTGCTTTAACTTTGATGTGAAAAGCCCAATGTGTCCGTCGATGAAAATCACCAGCAACCGCATTCATTCCCCGAAAGGCCGCGCCACGTTAACCCGTGAATGGCTACGTTTATTGGCCGATCGCGGTGTCGATCCTGATGCGCTGGAAAAGCAAATTCCGGAAAAACGCGCTAGTCTGCGCACACTTATCGAGCGCACGCGCAACTCCTGGCACGCTCGTAAAGGCGAGTACGATTTTTCCCACGAAGTGAAAGAGGCGATGTCAGGCTGCCTGGCATGTAAAGCGTGTTCCACGCAGTGCCCAATCAAAATCGACGTGCCGGAATTTCGCTCGCGCTTCTTACAGCTTTATCACACGCGCTACCTGCGACCGATGCGTGACCATCTGGTGGCAACCGTAGAAAGCTATGCGCCGCTCATGGCGCGTGCGCCTAAAACCTTCAACTTCTTTATGAACCAGCCATGGGTGCGCAATCTGTCTGCGAAACACATCGGCATGATTGATTTACCGCTGCTCTCCACGCCGACGCTTCAGCAGGAATTAGTCGGGCATGCTTGCGCCAATACCACGCTTGAGCAACTCGAACACTTCAGCGCAGAACAGCGAGCTAAGACCGTGCTGGTGGTTCAGGATCCGTTCACCAGTTATTACGATGCGCAAGTGGTGGCGGATTTTGTGCGTCTGGTGAGTAAATTAGGTTACAGCCCCGTCGTTCTGCCATTCTCACCCAATGGTAAAGCACAGCACATTAAAGGGTTCCTGCAAAAATTTGCCCGCACCGCACGTAAAACCTCAGACTTCCTCAATCGCATTGCGAAATTAGGCATGCCGATGGTGGGTGTCGACCCCGCGTTGGTGCTTTGTTATCGCGACGAATATAAGCAAACCCTGGGTGAGGCTCGCGGGGGTTTCCACGTTCAACTGGTTCACGAATGGTTGCCAGCGGTGCTTGCCAATCGTGAAACCACTGCGGTGGGCGGCGAGGCGTGGTATCTGTTCGGCCACTGTACTGAAGTGACGGCCTTGCCGACGTCGCCAAATCAGTGGGAGGCCATTTTTGCGCGTCTGGGGGCGAAACTCGAAAACGTCAGTGTCGGTTGTTGCGGAATGGCAGGAACCTACGGGCATGAAGTGAAAAACCATGCGAACTCACTGGGGATTTACGAGCTTTCGTGGCATCAGGCGATGCAGCGTCTACCGCGTCAGCGCTGCCTGGCAACAGGCTATTCCTGCCGCAGCCAGGTTAAACGTGTAGAAGGCAACGGTGTGCGCCATCCGCTACAGGCATTACTGGAGATTCTGGGATGATCTGGCGTCGTGAAGTGAACCTTGCCGCGCTCAATAAAATGGGTGAGGGCAATATGGTGGAGCATGTGGGAATTGTGTTTACCCACGTTAGCGATAATGCGTTGGAGGCCACCATGCCCGTCGACAACCGCACTCGCCAGCCATTTGGTTTGCTGCACGGTGGCGCGTCGGTGGTGCTGGCAGAAACGCTCGGTTCCGTTGCCGGGTATTTATGTACTGAAGGTGAGCAAAAAATTGTTGGGCTTGAAGTCAACGCTAACCATTTACGCTCCGCGCGTGAAGGTATTGTGCGTGGCGTGTGTACGGCGGTCCACGTTGGCCGCCGCCACCAGGTCTGGCAAATTGAAATCAGCGACGAGCAAGGGCGGCTTTGCTGTACCTCAAGGCTGACGACGGCTGTGGTCTGATTCTGTTATCAATCGTTAATTTCGCGATTGAGTTTATGCATCGTAAAGCCATTGAGTATTTCATTCATCAATGGCTTACCTGGCAGTTATGCCACCTGTATTGTCGATCGCAAGAAACGCGGCTTTTTCAAATCATCCACCAGCGTATTCATCAGCCTCATCAATAATCCACTCAGCACCTGCGTTGTTGCCAATGGCAACGTGTGGCAAAGCAATATCCTCGTAATTGCCTGGCTGTAATCACATAAATCATCGGAATCCGCAAAGATTACAGGTTCTGGGAATTCAGACGGATCGTTTACCGATAATTGCTCGATACGTTCAGCAGATAATGGTTTATCCAGATTCTCTTTTATTGCTTCAATATGTGCATATACGTAATTGCACAGTGCTGCACATTCGGCTGGGTTTTCGCTATCAATTAATATATCGGTGAGTAATTCACAGCGTTCAGCAAGATCGATGATGTCGAGGTTTTTGGTATTAATGATTACCTGATGAGGGAAAAGCGGATTCATAGTCATTGTGTTGGTTTCCAATTAAGGATTTCAAAACCACCACAGGAAACGCCAAGTTCGCTGGTGGTGGACTGGACGGGGTTGGCGTACCGACAATGACTAAAGCGGCGCATCTTACGATGCCCCCAACCAGCCCACCATAATTCGAGCAAGCCGCTGAGTATAACGCAGTAATTGTGCAGGACGCCAATCCTGGCACCTGATTTCGCAGGTGCGTGGGCATATTATTGCTTTAACAACTCATCTGAAAGCGTGTGATTCAGATACTGGAAAGCCACTCGCAAACAATTTCCCTAACTTGCATAAAGTGAAAAATCACGCTTTAAAATGAATGGATGTATTTCTCATAATAAATTTCATGAATAATTCGAGCCTTTAAATGATTGCTGTTGCTAAAGCGCCAGCAGCACATTAATCAGCGCCGGATTATGCTCGAGCATCAACAATATTTTTAGCGATGACCCGGATGGGATGCGGCGCTTTTGCTCCCAACTTTGCACAAGCGAAGGGCTAACCCCAACTGCCTGAGCAAACTCTTCCTGCTTTAGTCCGGCAGCTTCACGAATTTCTTTTACGCTCGGTAGCGCATAACGGTGAACGCGAGCGGGTTGCATTTCACCTTTCTCAATAGCAACCATCTCTTCCATGCTTTGCACAAGTTCGTTAAAAAGTTCTTTATCCATAATTCAATCCCCAATTTTTGGATTTGCTGATATGACACTGTGTTATCTAGTTGTTCAGTCCATTTTTTAAGAAATGCTTTTTCGCATTCATTCAGATCATCTTTCACATTTTTTGCATAGAGCGTGAGGAGGTAAATTTTGCCGCTGCGTGTGACGGTGTAATAGATGACTCTCACACCCGCTCGTTTACCAATACCCGGTCGACACCACCTCAGTTTTTTACACCCGCCGGTATTTCTGATGATGTTGCCGTCGAAGTGGCGGCAGAGCAGATATTCCTGCAGTTCGCGATAAGTGTCGTCATCTAACAAGCGTTCACGCTTGCGAAAGAAAGTAGGTGTTTCGATAAATTCGAAATATTCCATTTTCTGACCTTTTCCTTGTAGTGGATAGTATGCGTACTCCGTACGAATTCCAAGTCATTTTTCGTACTTTGTACGACCAGTGCAAATGAGTATTGAATTTTATTGTGGCCGGACAAAGGCGACTTTAGTGTCATCCGCCAGGCGCAAACACTTTACTTTTGGGATACTGGAAAGTGCCTCGCAAAATATTTTTCTAAGCAAATTGAGTAATCTGTTAAGGTCATACGGCGGTCATAAAACATAAGGAAATCCAATGCGTCAGAGAGTTATCGTTTGCCCAATTATTGAAAATAATGGCGAAGTACTGCTGTGTAAGATGGCGGACGATCGCGGTGTTTTTCCCGGTCTTTGGGCGTTATCCGGCGGCGGAATGGAGCCGGGTGAACAAATGGAACAAGCCTTGCTGCGTGAGATCGCAGAAGAGTTGGGCACTGAACTACAGATAACCAGCGTTAAACCCTGGACCTTTGCTGACGATGTGCGGGTGAAAACCTATGCAGACGGGTCGAAAGAAGAAATCTATATGATTTATCTGTTGTTTGACTGCATCAGCGCCAACCGGCAGGTGACTTTTAATGAAGAGTTTCAAGACGTCGCCTGGGTTAAACATGCTGAACTCGGCAACTATGATTTGAACGAAGCGACCCGAATCACCTTTAATAAGAAAGGGTGGGTGTGATCCCCGCTTAACACTTTCCGAATTAAGGAACGCGATGCTCAAAGCTCTCATTTGGCTGATTCTCACTGCACTGTCTGGCGGTGGTGTGGTTATTTACGCGCTCCACCAGCAATATGAGGAACAAAGCACGGAGTTCCGTATTTTGTATCGTGATATCACGGTAAAGCTTGCACAAAACGATGTGATTCTGGCGTTACTTTCGAACAGCAGCGACCCTGCCGTGGTGCAGCAAAAGTTCCCCTATATTCTGCGCTGGCAAACCAAGCCACATGAGCCGCCGCGCCCGGATATCAACCCTGCGCGTGCCGGTACTTACTGGATAAATTCACCGCAAGGTTCTTTGCTAATTGATTTACCCACCTTGCTGGCTGACTTCGTGCGGACGCAGAAATTCCGCCACTTTAGCCTGAGCTGGCAAGGAACGCCGCTTCTGACGCAGGGACAACCCGGGGATAAAGAGTGGTGGCGCTGGGAGAAAAACATTCCCAGCCCGTCGCAGCCGTTAAATTTGGCGGTGACCAATAACCCTGACTGGCGAACGCTGCCCTGGTTTTTAATTATCCTGTCGGGTCTATTCTGGGCGGTTGCCATCTATTTTTATAATCAGTACCAGGTAACAAAACGCCAGCGCAATATCGCCGATTTACGCGCCCATTTTTCAGAACTGGCGCGCTTGAATACGATGGGGGAGATTGCTGCGGGGATGGTTCATGAGCTTAATCAGCCACTCACCGCCATCCTCAGTTACTCACAAACCGCGCAACGTCTGATTAAACAGCAACAAGCGCAAAAGGCGGAGCCGTTGCTGGATGCGGCAGTGGTGCAAACCAAGCGCATTAGCAGTTTGCTGTTAGCATTTCGCGAAAAACTACACAGTGATGAACAGCCATTGCAGCCGGTGGGTTTACGTCAGGTTTGGGCAAGAGTCGTGATGTTGCTGGGCAATGAAATCGATCGTGGCAAAATCAGTATCATCAATAAAATCCCTGAGTCTTTGCCTTCGCTGATGGCTTCCCCATTGGTTATTGAGCAGATATTCCATAATCTACTCAATAACGCCATTCAGGCGCAGCAGCAAACAGATAAAGCGTGGGTCGCAATTAGCGCCAGCCAAACCGCGAGCCATATCATTTTGACCGTCACAGACGGCGGACCAGGACTGAGTGAACAGGCATTACAACAGGTATTTATGCCATTCTTTACAACCAAAAAAGAGGGGCTGGGTCTTGGTATGGCGCTGACCGAAACGCTGGTTCAGCGCTATAACGGCAGTATTCAGGCGGAAAATAGTTCCACGGGTGGGGCGTGCTTTACGCTGATATTTCCCCTTATTAAACCGGAGGCATGATGGCGCAACGCATCTTTCTCATTGATGACGATGAAGCGATACGCTTTTCGTTAACTGCGCTTCTCGCGACCATGGGCTGGGAAACACAAGCCTATGATAGTGTGCAAAACTTTCAGGATGTTGAGTCTGATCTAACTCGTCTCAACGGTTGCTTGCTGCTGGATATTCGGATGCCGGGAAAGTCCGGCATTACGCTACTCGAGAACTGGGAACAAATGGGTAGCACCTTGCCCGTCATTATGATGACGGGTCACGGCAGCATCGATTTGTGCCGTCGCGCATTTAAAAACGGTGCGTTTGAATTTCTCACCAAACCCATTGATGCGGATTTGCTGATTGAGACCGTAGGGGCGGCACTTGAACAACAAAAGCTGAACCAGCAGCAACGTGAAAGTCAGGCAGATTTGCAGGCGAAATTGGCCACACTGACACTCCGGGAGCAGGAAGTGATGGCGCTTATCATGTTAGGCAAGTCGAACAAAGAGATGGCACGAGATCTCTCGTTATCTCCACGGACCGTCGAAGCCCATCGCGCCAGTTTGTTTGCGCGTCTTGAAATTAACTCGTTGGCGAAGCTGATAAAAATCTACGGTGGTCTGAAAGATACCAGGTAAAATTACCTGGTTTGCTAGGTATTCGCCCGAATGGTTTTGCTTACTACGCCTGGTTACCTTAACTCTTGTAAATTAATCACACTGAGTTGAGGGACAAAACCATGAAAAAATCTATCCTGATCGCCGCTGCCCTGTTGGGTAGCACTGTCGCAATGCCCGCTTTTGCCAGCAATGTTCTGACTGAAAAGAACCTCTCACTCGAGTTTGCCGATAAACTCGCTCAAAGCGCTATTCAGGCCTGTGGTGCCAAAAACTATAACGTCGCGGTGACGGTTGTGGACAGGGCTGGTGTGGTGAAAATCGTAAAACGTATGGATAACGCAGGTCCACATACTGTTGAAGCCAGCCGCATGAAGGCGTATACCGCGCTGACAACTAAAAATACTACTGGCGATGTTATGAAAAACTCACAAGATAACGCCGGTGCACAAAACCTGCGTGATATCCCAGGTTTCCTATTATTGGGTGGTGGCGTCCCCGTGAAAGTCGATAACCAGACCATCGGCGCTATTGGTATTGGCGGTGCGCCAGGCGGCCATTTGGATCAGCAGTGTGCGGTTGATGCTCTTGAAGCCAGCAAATCGCTGCTGAATGCTTCCTGATCTCCATCCAGATTCGTTATGACGCAGGTTTCCCCAGCCTGCGTTCTTTTCATCGACTCCTGCCTTTCGTAATAATTGGTATTCTCTATACATCTTTTACTTTCTATCACCTAAGCTTTCTATCAGAAGCCTAATCCCCTTTGTTTCAGTGACTTAAATAGCTCATTTCACCACCTGCAAGAGTTTCAGTAGGGTCTATCCTTAGTAAAGACGCCTAAAAATGAAGCAATTTCTGAATACCCTTGTTATCAGGATGTTGTATTGATAATAGTTATCATTAACATGGGGTGTAGGCCTTTAGGCGCCAAAACATTAAGAGGTGAACTATGGATGTGCAAACCGGTAGCTTCGATCCCAGTGAATTTGCCTGGAAGGGACTGACGTTAACCCCTGATGCGTGCTCACATATTCGCAAGCTGGCAAGCCAGCAGCCAGACTTTCTCGGCGTTCGTCTGGGGATTAAACAGACAGGTTGCGCGGGGTTTGGCTACGTGCTCGATACCGTAAAAGAGCCGAAACCTGACGATCTCCTTTTTGAAACCGACGGCGCGAAGCTGTGGGTACCGCTATCTGCGATGCCATTTATCGACGGGACGGAAGTCGATTATGTGCGTGAAGGATTAAACGAAATTTTCAAATTCAACAACCCGAAAGCACAACACGAATGCGGTTGTGGTGAAAGCTTTGGGGTGTAGGCGGGATTATGTCACGTAATACTGAAACGTCTGAAGAAGTGCAAACCTGGGCGGGCAGCCATCACTACAAAGAAGGCTTTTTCACTCAGCTCAAAACTGACGAACTGGCAAAAGGCATCAACGAAGATGTGGTGCGGGCGATCTCTGCACGTCGTAATGAGCCTGAATGGATGCTGGAGTTTCGCCTGAGCGCTTTTCGTGCCTGGCTTGAGATGGAGGAACCGCACTGGCTGAAGGCACATTACGAAAAACTCAACTATCAGGATTACAGCTATTACTCCGCACCGTCGTGTGGCAACTGTGATGATAACTGCGAATCGCAACCTGGTGCTGTCCAGCAGCCAGGCAGCAACGCTTATTTGACGGGTGAAGTAGAAGAAGCGTTTAAACAGCTCGGTGTTCCGGTGCGCGAAGGCTCGAATATTGCTATGGATGCGATTTTTGACTCTGTATCGGTCGCCACCACTTACCGTGAAAAACTCTCCGGGCAGGGCATTATTTTCTGCTCGTTTGGCGAGGCGATTCATGAATTCCCTGAGCTGGTGCAAAAATATCTCGGCACTGTGGTGCCGAGTAACGACAACTTCTTTGCGGCACTGAATGCAGCGGTGGCCTCCGATGGCACCTTTATTTACGTGCCAAAAGGCGTGCGCTGCCCGATGGAGCTTTCGACCTATTTCCGCATTAATGCCGAGAAAACCGGCCAGTTTGAACGCACCATTTTAATTGCCGACGAAGGCAGTTACGTGAGCTATATCGAAGGGTGTTCCGCTCCGGTGCGCGACAGCTATCAACTGCACGCCGCCGTTGTGGAAGTCATCATTCATAAAGATGCCGAAGTGAAATATTCCACAGTGCAAAACTGGTTCCCCGGCGACGGTACTACCGGCGGTATCCTCAACTTCGTGACCAAGCGTGCGTTGTGCGAAGGGGCGAACAGCAAGATGTCCTGGACGCAGTCAGAAACGGGTTCAGCGATCACCTGGAAATACCCGAGCGTGATTCTGCGCGGCGATAACTCCATTGGCGAGTTTTTCTCCGTCGCGTTGACGGCTGGGCATCAGCAGGCTGATACCGGCACTAAGATGATCCACATCGGCAAAAACACCCGCTCGACGATTATCTCGAAAGGGATCTCCGCCGGGCATAGCCAGAACAGTTATCGGGGACTGGTGAAAATCATGCCGACCGCGACCAACGCCCGTAACTTCACTCAGTGCGATTCCATGCTTATTGGGCCAAACAGCGGTGCGCATACCTTCCCGTATGTCGAATGTCGCAATAATACTGCCCAGCTTGAACATGAAGCGACGACCTCGCGTATTGGGGAAGACCAGTTGTTCTACTGCTTGCAACGCGGAATACCGCAGGACGATGCGATTTCAATGATCGTCAATGGATTCTGTAAAGACGTGTTCTCGGAGTTGCCGCTCGAATTCGCGGTGGAAGCACAAAAATTATTAGCTATCAGCCTCGAACACAGCGTCGGATAAAGCCTGGACCAGCAGGCTATTTTATTTGTCATTTTGACCCGGAGCAGTGCTCAGAATCCTCACGTACTACGTGTACGCTCCGGGTCTTGCGCGCTGTTCCTGGCCAAACTGACGGCAACAATTACGCCTGATGGACCAGGCTTCAGGAGAAAGTATGCTGAGCATTAAAGATTTACAGGTGAGTGTTGAGGACAAAGAGATCCTGCGTGGCTTAAGCCTTGAAATAAAACCGGGCGAAGTTCACGCCATTATGGGGCCGAACGGCTCTGGGAAAAGTACGCTTTCTGCAACGCTTGCCGGTCGAGAAGACTACGAAGTCACTGGCGGACAGGTGCATTTTAAAGGCAAAGATTTGCTGGAGTTATCGCCGGAAGACCGCGCCGGAGAAGGCATTTTCATGGCCTTCCAGTATCCGGTAGAAATTCCGGGCGTCAGTAATCAGTTCTTCCTGCAAACCGCGCTGAATGCGGTGCGTGAATATCGAGGCCAGGAACCACTCGACCGTTTCGATTTCCAGGATTTGATGGAAGAAAAAATCAAATTGCTGAAAATGCCGGAAGATTTACTGAGCCGTTCGGTGAACGTGGGTTTCTCCGGCGGTGAGAAAAAGCGCAACGATATTCTGCAAATGGCGGTTCTCGAACCCGAACTTTGCATTCTGGATGAATCAGATTCGGGGCTGGACATTGATGCGCTGAAAATTGTCGCTGATGGGGTGAACTCGCTGCGCGATGGCAACCGTTCATTTGTCATCGTCACGCACTATCAGCGTATTTTGGACTACATCAAACCTGATTTTGTACATGTGCTTTATCAAGGCAGGATCGTGAAATCAGGAGATTTCAGTCTGGTGAAACAACTGGAGGAGCAGGGTTATGGCTGGCTTACCGAACAGCAGTAACGGCAACGCTCTGCAACAGTGGCATCACCTGTTTGAAACCCAGAGTGAAACGCGTAGCAAAGAAGCCCAGGAACATATGCAGCAAATGCTGCGCCTGGGGCTGCCAACGCGCAAGCACGAAAGCTGGAAATACACGCCGCTTGAAGGGCTGCTCAATAACCAGTTTGTTTTGCCTGCGTCGGAAGCGTTGAGCGAAATTGAACGCGACACGCGGGCTTTACCGTTGGACGCGTGGCGTCTGGTGTTTGTTGATGGGCGATTTAGCGTTGATCTGAGCGATGACCTGACCCACAGCGGGTTCGACATCACCATTGATACCAAGCGTGAATCGTTGCCTGCGGCCGTGCAGGGCGAAGTGTTCTTGCATCTCACTGAAAGCCTTGCTGAGACGGTGACGCACATTCGCGTGGCCCGCAATCATAGCCCCGCCAAACCGTTGTTGCTCATGCACGTCAGTCGTGGCAGTGGTCAGGGTGAGATGAATACTGCGCATTATCGCCACCACTTGTCGCTGGGCGAAGGGGCTCGCGCAACCGTCATCGAGCATTACGTTAGTCTTGATGAGCACGCTCATTTTACTGGCGCGCGTTTTACGGCGGATGTGGCTGCAAACTGTCATTTTCACCATGCCAAACTGGCGTTTGAAAACGCGCAAAGTTATCACTTCGCCCATAACGATTTACTTATCGGCCAGGATGCTACCGTTGACACGAACAGTTTCCTGCTAGGAGCAGCGGTGTTACGCCATAACACCAGCACCCAGCTCAACGGTGAAAACACCACGCTCCGCATGAACAGCCTGGCGCTGCCGGTGAATAACGAAGTCTGCGATACCCGAACCTGGCTTGAACATAACAAGGGTTACTGTAATAGCCGACAACTGCATAAAACTATCGTGCGTGACAAAGGACGTGCGGTGTTTAACGGCATGATTAACGTGGCGAAGTATGCGATTAAAACCGACGGCCAGATGACCAACAACAACCTGTTGCTGGGGCGCCTTGCTGAAGTGGACACCAAACCGCAGCTGGAAATTTATGCCGACGACGTGAAATGCAGCCACGGTGCCACAATTGGCCGCATTGACGATGAACAGATGTTCTACCTGCGTTCACGCGGGATTAAAGAGCAGGCTGCACTTCAGATGATTATTTTTGCCTTTGCCGCTGAGCTTACGGAAAGCATTCGTGACGAGGCATTAAAACAGCAGGTGCTGGCGCGGATTGGCCAGCGCCTTGCAGGGGGCGAAGCATGAGTTTTTCCATAGAGCGGGTGCGGGCTGATTTTCCTATCCTGAGTCGGGAAGTTAACGGGCAACCGCTGGTCTATTTAGACAGCGCCGCCAGCGCACAAAAACCGCAAGCCGTCATCGACGCTGAGCTGGATTTTTACAGCCATGGTTATGCGGCGGTGCATCGCGGCATCCATACACTGAGCGCGGAAGCGACACAGTTAATGGAAAACGTGCGTAACCAGGTTTCGCGTTTTATTAATGCGCGATCGCCGGAAGAAATTGTTTTTGTTCGCGGCACCACCGAAGGCATTAACCTGGTCGCTAATAGTTGGGGGCGCGCCAATATCCGTGCTGGAGATAACATTATTATTTCCACCATGGAACACCACGCCAATATCGTGCCGTGGCAAATTCTCTGCGAGCATACAGGCGCGACACTGCGCGTGATCCCGCTGAATCAGGACGGTACGCTGCAGTTGGACGTATTCCCGACGCTGATTGACGAACACACCAAATTGCTGGCCATTACCCAAGTTTCAAATGTGTTGGGCACTGAAAACCCCGTGCAGGAAATGATTGCGCTTGCCCATCAGGCTGGGGTGAAAGTGCTGGTGGATGGTGCACAGGCCATCATGCACCACGCAATCGACGTACAAGCGTTAGGTTGCGATTTCTATTTGTTCTCCGGCCACAAAATTTATGGCCCGACCGGTATTGGCGTACTGTATGCGCGTGAAGAAATCTTGCAAAACATGCCACCGTGGGAAGGGGGCGGGTCGATGATCGCAAGCGTTAGCCTGACCGAAGGCACCACCTACGCCGCTGCGCCATGGCGCTTTGAGGCGGGTACACCCAATACCGCAGGCATCATCGGGCTGGGTGCCGCGTTGCGCTATGTCGAGAGCCTAAATTTGACTGAGGTCAGCGAGTATGAGCAATCGCTGATGCGGTACGCACAGCAGGCGCTTAGCGCGGTTCCAGACCTGACAATTTATGGCCCGGAGCAACGCCTCGGGGTTATCGCGTTTAATTTGGGCAAACATCACGCCTATGACGTGGGGAGTTTCCTCGATAACTATGGCGTTGCGGTTCGTACCGGGCACCATTGCGCGATGCCGTTAATGGCGTTCTATCAGGTTCCGGCAATGTGTCGTGCTTCGTTCGCTATGTATAACACTGAAGAAGAGGTGGATCGTCTGGTGACAGGATTACAGCGTATCCATCGTCTGCTGGGCTAACAGGGAGAAAGCCATGGCCACCATGCCTGATAAAGAAAAGTTACTGAAAAATTTCAGTCGGTGCAGCAACTGGGAAGATAAGTATCTCTACATCATTGAGCTTGGCGGGAGGCTTCCGGCGCTTCCCGAGAGTGAGCACGTAGCGGAAAATGCTATTCAGGGCTGCCAGAGCCAGGTGTGGATTGTGATGCATCAACAGCCTGATGGCGTGATGATACTTGAGGGCGATAGTGATGCTGCGATAGTTAAGGGGCTGATTGCTATCGTGTTTATTCTGTATCAGCAGATGACAGCGCAGGATATTGTTGCGTTTGATGTTCGCCCGTGGTTTGAGAAACTGGAGTTGGCTCAGCACCTTACACCCTCTCGCTCGCAAGGGCTTGAAGCAATGATCCGCGCAATCCGCACCAAAGCTACCAATCTTAGCTAAACTCAAAGAACAGCTTTCATCCTGTTAACGCGAGGTAATTTTATTACCTCGTACCGCTTTCAGCATTCCGGCGTTTCACCGGTGAATACAGGAATCCAGTATGAAGAGCGCGTTCTCTCAAATAACATTAATTTTGATAAGTACTCTGGCGGCCAGCCAGTCAGCATGGGCTGTTGACTATTTATTACCCCCTCCGGGCAGCCGGATAATAGGCCAAAACCAAAGCTACTTTGTTCCGAATGACGGTAAAAACCTTGAGGCAGTGGCCGCGAAATATAATACCGGCGTGTTACTGTTGATTGAGGCAAACAATACCGTTGATCCCTACTTACCTAAACCTGGTACTGAATTAACCATACCGTCGCAAATGATCCTACCGGATGCACCGCGCGAAGGTATTGTTATCAATCTTGCTGAGCTGCGATTGTATTTTTATCCGCCAGGGCAGAATCGAGTTGAGGTTTATCCGCTCGGTATTGGTCAGCTTGGACGAGAAACACCCGTGATGGTGACACGCATCAGCCAGAAAATCCCTAATCCGACCTGGACGCCAACGGCAAACATCCGCGCACGTTCCGCAGCGCAAGGCATAACGCTGCCTGCGATGGTGCCAGCCGGGCCAAACAACCCGTTAGGACGCTACGCACTGCGTCTTGAGCAGGGTGGTGGTGAATACCTGATTCACGGCACCAATGCGCGTAATAGCATTGGTTTGCGTGTGAGTTCGGGTTGCATGCGTATGCGTGCGCCAGACATTAAGTCGGTGTTTAGTCAGGCGGCCTGGGGCACCAGGGTGCAAATCATCAATGAGCCGATCAAATTTAGCATTGAGCCTGATGGCCGGCGCTATGTTGAAGTGCATCAGCCGCTGTCGCGTAACGATTGGGAAAACCCACAGACTGTACCTATTGCGATTTCAGCATCGTTCGGTTCGTTTATCGACAACCCAATGAGCGATAGGGCGCAGGTGGATAGTGCTATCGCAAGACGAGCGGGTTATCCGGTACTGGTTAATGCACCGCAGGGTGTTCCATCACAACCCGTGAATATTACCCCGATACAAAGCGTCAGGACGACCACAGGCAGTCGACCGATAACAAATAGTAGTGGGAGTTTGGTAAGTGGGCAGAACAGCGTGGTGATGAATTAGAGAGCTTCTGAGTGTAGGGGAGATATTGAGGCAAAAAAAATGGCGCACAATGTGCGCCATTTTACATCAAGAAGCTATTACTTTTTGTAATGGCTAGCTTGGTTGTCCAGACGCTGGTTAGCGCGTGCTGCGTCGTCTTTAGCAGCTTGAACGTCAGAACGCATTGCGTTCACGTCGTTGCTCAGCTGATCAACTTTAGCGTTCAGAGTCTGAACGTCAGAAGACAGTTGATCAATTTTAGCGTTAGAAGAACAACCTGCCAGCATAGTAGAAGCCAGGATTACCGCGCCCAGTACCAGTTTAGTACGATTCATTATTAATACCCTCTAGATTGAGTTAATCTCCATGTAGCGTTACAAGTATTACACAAAGTTTTTTATCTTGAGAATAAATTTTTGATGGGAATGCACTTAAAGTTGATCGTTCGCTCAAAGAAACACCGAACCGGGGCCAAAACCTAAAAAAAATAGAAAAAACAGAGGATTTTAATCGGATTCGTCTTAGTAAAATTTGACTTAAAGAGAGCAAACCGATTTGCTTTTTGATTCGAATTGGCTACTTTACCGAATAAAAAAAGCGCCCGAGGGCGCTTTTTGAGCAAATTATTCGTTCACAGCAAATTTACAGAACGTGAACAGATGCAGTGTTGGTTGTGCCGCTTGGTACTAAAGCACCAGAAACCATCACTACGATGTCGCCTTTGCGAGCCAGGCCGCTTTCCAGCGCAACTTCTTTACCCAAACGATAGAAATCATCAGTAGACGCGATTTCTTTAACCAACTGAGGAATCACACCTTTGCTCAGAACTAACTGACGCGCAGTCACTTCATTGGTGGTCAGAGCCAGAATCGTTGCGTTAGGGAAGTATTTACGCACAGCTTTAGCTGATTTACCGCCCTGAGTTGCCACAACAACAACAGGTGCTTCCAGGTTTTCTGCAGTTTCAACTGCACCGCGGCAAACTGCTTCAGTAATACGCAGTTTACGGCTGTCATTGTTGTTATCCAGACGGCTGGTCATCACGCGGTCAGTACGCTCACAGATGGTCGCCATGATGGTCACAGCTTCCAGTGGGTATTTACCTTTAGCAGACTCACCAGACAGCATTACTGCGTCAGTGCCGTCGATGATGGCGTTAGCAACGTCACCCGCTTCTGCACGGGTAGGGCGTGGGTTTTTGATCATGGAGTCGAGCATCTGAGTTGCAGTGATAACAACTTTACGTGCGCGAACACATTTCTCAATCATCATCTTCTGAGCAAAGATAACTTCTTCAACTGGGATTTCAACGCCCAAGTCACCACGAGCAACCATGATGCCGTCAGAAGCTTCGAGGATTTCGTCGAAGTTGTTCAGGCCTTCCTGGTTTTCGATTTTAGAGATGATCTGAATGTTTTCGCCGCCGTGAGCTTTTAAATGCTCACGAATTTCAACGACGTCAGAACGTTTACGAATGAAAGATGCTGCAACGAAGTCAACACCTTGTTCGCAACCGAAGATCAAATCTTGTTTGTCTTTTTCAGCCAGAGCTGGCAGCGCGATGGAAACACCTGGCAGGTTAACGCCTTTGTTTTCGCCCAGGTCGCCGTTGTTCAGTACTTTACAAACAACGTTTTTGCCTTCGATCGCAGTCACTTCCATACCGATCAGACCATCGTCGACCAGTACAGTGTTGCCCACGCTCAGGTCGCTGGTGAAACCTTCATAAGTCACAGCAACGATATCGCTGTTACCTACAACAGTTTTGTCAGTAGTGAAAGTGAAGGTCTGGCCCGCTTTCAGAGAAACGTCGTTTCCGCCTTCCAGTTTGATGGTACGGATTTCAGGACCTTTGGTGTCCAGCAGAATTGCTGCTTTTTTACCAGTTGTAGCGACGACGTTGCGCAGGTTCTTGATACGCTGACCGTGTTCTTCGTAGTCACCGTGGGAGAAGTTCAGACGCATTACGTTCATGCCAGCATCAAGCATTTTGCTCAGCATTTCTTCGGATTCGGTTTTTGGACCGATGGTGCAAACAATTTTAGTCTTTTTCATGACAGTCTTATCTGTGAGTTGAGAAGGATTGTGAAAATTCGGTTCCGGTCGATACGGGCGCCGGAGCGCAAACTAAAGCTGGTATTGATCAAGTGCCACCCGGTAAGGATAGGTGACAGAAATAAAGCGTGCAGAGGAAAGTGTGCTTGCGGTTCAGCCTGTCGGTGATGTGGATTGCTTTCTAATGTAGTAAGACAGTTCAATGCGCTGAAACCATTCAAGTCAGGACTTTACATATTATAGAGGTAACTTGCGCCGAAAGGAATTAAAAACACTGTTTCAAAATCGTAATGCGCAGAAATACACCGAAGTGTTATCAATGCGTTAATGAAATATTACCGAGATCAAGAAAGAAAAAAGAGAGATGTTCAGTACTCGGTAATGGGCTAGTAACCAACAAAACGCGGCACGTGCTCTATCATAAGTAATCAATATGAATGGTGACTTAAAATTTTTTTATGCGGAATATGATATTTTTTGAATGCAGATTGCTTGCGTTAATTACTGGTATTAGGAAGCGGCATTTCAACCTGTGCTATTCAAAGCGCGGTTCATAACCATAATATTAGGGTGACGGACAGTTTTTTATGCTCGAAAGAGAGGATGGCACTTCATGATTCAGCGCGGAATAATAAGGGTGAAATACTGCGTTATCGTGTGATAACACCGATAACGACTACTTTCCCATGTGGAGTGCTCCCGAGCCGATGGACAGTTCTTATGCTCAACATAGAGGCCAGATTTGTCTACGGGCTCAGGGGCACCCCAGGTGATTCTAAACTTCTGCTTTGTTACAGGGGCCTGGTGTTGCCAGGATGATAATTAACTTAAGCAGGGTTATCGATTGTCAAATGTATCATTTGAATAATCGTTTTCACCCGCAATGGAGATGGTGACATCATTAAATTTCAGGCCATTAACGGCAACGATGCGGCCAAACTCTTTTGCCTCAATGCTGCATTGGCTGAATCGAATGTTCTCCATCGGTTTTTCTGGAAAAGCGACCAGATCAAATGCTCTCGCAGGTAATGCATAGCCTGGATCTAAGGTGGCTTTAACATTAGATATACTAATATTCCTGACCTTAGTCATTTGCATATTTTCAGGTATTTGCAAGGCAACGGCCTGCCACATTTCTGGCAACTGCTCAATATTCTCAAAAAGTTTCCTATTGTACGAATTATGCCAGTCCATTATCCATGAGAATGGGAATTGGACATTCTTCATATGTAAATTTTCAATAATGACATCTTCGATAAAACCACCACGTTCTTTGGATGATTTCATTCTAAATCCGCAATCTGTGTTTTCAAATTCGATATCATGAATATGAACACCACGAATACCGCCACTGACTTCACTACCCAGCGTAATACCGTAGCCAGACTTGATTTTGCAATTATCGATTTCAATGTTTTCGGATATTCTGCCAACCCGGAAACCATCACCATCGCGACCCGATTTGATAACGATGCAATCATCACCACACGAGGCTTCGCATCCAGTAACACGAACGTTTGTCGAGGAGTCAATGTCTATGCCATCGGTGCTTGGCCCGTGGTTATCACTAATTTTTACATTTTGAACCAACACATTATTCGCATAAGTGATTTGCAAATTCCAAAAACCAGCGCGCTCAAAAGTAATATCAGAAACCTTGATGTTTTCAGCTTCATAAATCAAGCAGGAGCGTGGACGCTTAACAAGATAGTCGGCTATCCAACGCAGGCCTTTCGCATCGTAGTCGACACGTAAACCGCTGTTTTTATCTGCACCACAATAAATATCCCACCAGTGTTGGCCTTGCCCATCAATGAGACCCGCACCTGAAATTTCAACATTATTAGCAGAGATTGCATTCAAAATTGCCGCAGGCCAAAGCATTTCAACGCCGGCCACACGGGTTTCAATTTCTGGATAATCAGCAAGATCTTTTGAACCCAGGAGAGTGGCTCCCTCCTCAAATTTCAATTTGCTACCTTCTTTTAAAAAGAGGGCACCCACTAAATAAGTTCCTTTGGAGATAAATACAGAAACCCCTTCTTCTGCTCCCTGATTGATAGCTTCCTGAATAGCATGGGTATCTTTTTTGATCCCGTTTCCAATTGCACCAAAATCTCTGATATCAAGTTGAGTTGTCATGCTAAAAATCTCTTAATAGGTTAATTTATTAAATGCCGTTGATCTTATTCAACGTTTTTTCCATATCCAGTGTTGTCTTTTTATTCAGTGGATAGAAATAAATCAATATGATTGCTGAGGCAAATAAGCAAAATGCCGGAAGAAGATTTGCCATGGTATAAATACTTTCTTGAACATCAAGGCTTTGCATTGTTCCACCAGTAGAAGAAGACTGGTAGTTAATTAATGCCAACATGAATCCAGCTATCCCTCCCGCACATGCTTGTCCTATCTTTCTGGCGAAGAAATTTACCCCGTAAACGGTGCCGTCTTCACGAGTACCGGTGACATACTGATGATAGTCACAGACATCTGTCATGAATGCCCAGATCATCAGGTTGAACAGACCCGCGCCCAGTGTGGCCAGGAACAGGAGAACCAAATAGATCTTAGGATCTGTGATGTGGCAAAAATACATAATCACATACATGACGACTGAAAACATCAGTGCACAAACGCTGGCCTCTTTCTTACCAAATCTTTTTGTCAAAAAAGATGCAGAAGGAGCCAGTAACACCAAAGAACCAAAGGTGAACAATAGTGCGATGGACATAGCCTGTTTATCATGGAAGTAATCGTTGAACAGGTAAGTCATGTTGGTTCCGGATAAGCCCTGGTTGATCACAATCAGCAGGTCGACCACCACCAGAACGATGAGCGCTTTATTTCTCAGCAGACCTTTGACCAACTGTGCAAGAGGCACGCTATCTTTCGCTTCAACACGAACGCGTTCGGTTGTTAATTTGCATGTCAGTGTCAGGAAGATGAAAGCAAGGCATGCACAACCAATGGCTATCCAGAAGAAATGCTGCCCAGAAATAACCTGGCTGCCATCAACGAGAGTTTTGTACATCAAGATAGGGATAAAGAACCCTGTTGCCCCACCACCGATTGCAGAGCCAACACTTCTGTATGTGGAGAGGGACACACGATCATCTGGATTAGAACTGATAGCCGCTGACATCGCGCCATAAGGAATGTTAATGGTCGATAAAAGGGCGCCGTATAAAAAATACGAAGCACAGATATAAATTATTTTACCTGTATAGGAGAGTTCTTGTGCAAACGGAAGAAATAATACCACCGCAATTGCACAGAATGGATACTTCATTCTCCGAATCCAGGGATTAAATCGACCAGTAGCGGTCAGTTTTGACGTGTCACACATGCGACCGACAGTTACATCAACAAATGCATCAAAGAGTTTTGTTCCGAAATATAATGACCCTACGATCATCCCTGAAACGCCAAGGACATTGGTGTAATAGATCATTAAGAAGCTATTAACAAGGCCTAAAATAAAACAGGTACCTAAATCACCACACAGGTAACCCATTTTATCTCTCATTCCAAAAGGCTTTATTTGCCCTGTTTTTATTTTCTCATCAATCAAAACGTTGGAACTCATCGAGCAAACCCTCTTTAATTCTCATGTAATATGCATTATGAATAATGCATGTGATTTTCAGACCAGTTTTCATTGGTGTCATACATGTCAGTGGGAGTTAGAATAATTGGTATGACATGATTTTTTTTTGTTCACTGTCACATAAACAAAATGTGAAGATAATTACTCTAATAATTGTGATTTTATTCACATCATTGATCTGAGTCTGTCAAATATACATATTCAGTTACATGTAAATAAAGGATGGTGGTTTACCAAAAATTTATAATTAAATATTTATTATGTTGTTTTTAAAGGATGGATTTATCACTTAATCAAGTGATGGCAATCAATGAATTAGTCGCGAGACGTTATTCTTTGGTTAAGTTATCAATCGAGGAAATATTAAATTACAAATTGATAAGAAGTTTGGTTTTAATTTGCAATGTCATACTGGTTGATGTTTAGTCAATGTTATGTGAATGATTTTTTATTGATTGGCGTTTATGTTCATTAGTATAACACCACTATTTCATTTGTTTCTCAAAAACAATCCAAC
>NZ_DATERI010000158.1:0-7915 GCF_035271705.1 Buttiauxella sp. | reverse complement strand
GATGCGTAGAGCCATGAGAGGTAATCACTATCTCCGTGGGAAACTGGCAGAACCAGTAATTCAGGGGTTTGGTATGGGTGATGCGACTTGAGACACGCGAGCAAGGCTTCTTGATGGTCGATATCGCTTTTAAGCAGCATCTGCACCTCATATTCCTGTTCCATTTTCCCTTCCCAGTAATACAGCGAAGTGGCACCGGGTAATAAGGTGACGCAGGCCGCCAGTTTTTCAGCCAGCACAAGGGTGGCAAGCTCCTGGGCGGTGGCTTCGTCTGGGGCAGTACAAAGGATGACAACAGCCTGGGTAGTTGGCATAGCTAACCTCGTATCTGGGGACACAGCGGTTGACTATAGCATGGAGGAGGGAAGGGAGGGCGTTAAACGGGTCGCGGTGCGACCCGTGTTTTAAAAGATCTACAGAACCATGCCACCGACGATAAAGCCGAGGATGACGCACAACGAAATGGCGATGACACCTGGAATCAAGAACGCATGGTTAAACACGTACTTACCAATACGAGTCGAGCCAGTATCGTCCATTTCCACCGCAGCCAACAATGTTGGATAGGTCGGCAGGACGAACAGGGCAGAAACCGCAGCAAAAGAGGCGATGGCAGTCAGTGGGGACACGCCAAGCATCAATGCCGCTGGCATCAGGGCTTTAGTGGTTGCAGCCTGGGAGTAGAGCAGCGTCGCGGCGAAGAACAGCACTACCGCTAACAACCACGGATAGCTTTGCAGCAAATCACCCGCAACAGCCTGAATATCCTGAATATGGCCTTTGACGAAGGTATCACCCAGCCATGCCACACCCAGTACGCAGATACACGCACTCATACCCGATTTGAAGGTGCTGGCGTTGAGGATTTCGCCAGTATCAATTTTACAGGTGACGCAGATAAGCGTGGCGATGGTCAGCATGAACACCACAATCGCTTCGTTACGCGGCAGAATTGGGTTTTGAATCAGACCAACGGTATCACTGATGGCGGTGGCGTAGAACATCACTGCGACAATGCCTATCAGGAACAGCAGAACAGAGCGTTTAGCATGTGGCTTGAGCTTAAACTCGCTAGTGCCACGTAATTTCACTTCACCTTTGGCAAGACGTTCCTGGTATACCGGATCGTCCTTCAGCTCGCAGCCGAGGAAGTTACAAACAATCGCTGTCAGCATTACTGCAACGAGCGTCACAGGAATACAGATACCCAGCAGCGTCAGGTAACTGATGCCCATTGGCTCAAGGATACCCGAGAAGAACACCACGGCCGCAGAAATCGGCGAGGCGGTAATGGCAATTTGTGAAGCGACAACCGCGATTGACAGTGGGCGCGATGGGCGGATCCCTTGCTCTTTCGCGACTTCAGTAATCACCGGCAGCGTAGAGAACGCGGTGTGGCCTGTTCCCGCAAGAATAGTCATAGACCAAGTAACCAGCGGGGCGAGGAAGGTGATGTATTTGGGATGGCGACGCAGTAATTTTTCTGCAAGGCTTACCAGATAGTCCATTCCGCCCGCCACCTGCATGGCGGCAATCGCGGCAATAACTGCCATAATGATTTCAATAACATCGAACGGAATTGCACCCGGTTTAACATGAAATACGAGAGTTAAAACCAATACGCCAAAACCGCCAGCAAAGCCAATGCCTATGCCGCCAAGTCTGGCTCCTAGATATATCGCTAAAAGCACGATAACGAGTTCTGCTCCAAACATAATGCCCTTCCTTGTGTTTGCTTATTTGATAATTATATGTTGTGTTTTTGTTGAACGCACAAATGAAAAAAGCACGCCTATTGGGCGTGCTTTTTGTTAACCACAGTTAAGTCTACTGTTCATTTTCATCTGTATAACGTTTCGCTTTATAAACTGGATGCATCAGGTTGTTTATTGAGAAAATATCATCCAGCTCGGCTTCGGTTAGAAGCCCACGCTCCAGAACGACTTCACGTACGCTCTTACCGGTTTCAGCACAAATCTTCCCGACGATATCGCCATTGTGGTGGCCAATGAATGGGTTCAGATAAGTCACAATACCAATCGAGTTGTAGACGTAGCTTTCGCACACTTCTTTGTTCGCGGTAATACCGTTGATGCATTTTTCCAGCAGATTGTAGCAGGCGTTGGTCAGGATGTGGATAGATTCAAACATCGCCTGGCCAATTACCGGTTCCATGACGTTCAACTGCAACTGACCCGCTTCGGAAGCCATGGTGACGGTGATGTCGTTACCAATAACTTTGAAGCAAACCTGGTTAACCACTTCTGGAATGACCGGGTTCACTTTGGCAGGCATAATGGAAGAACCTGCTTGCAGTTCTGGCAGGTTGATTTCATTCAGCCCTGAACGTGGACCGGAGGAGAGCAGGCGAAGGTCATTACAGATCTTCGACATTTTCACCGCCAGACGTTTCAGCGAGCTGTGAACCATCACATATGCACCGCAGTCTGATGTGGCTTCAATCAAGTCTTCAGCCGGAACACATGCCAGGTTGCTGACTTCAGCCAGTTTCTGTACTGCCAGTTGCTGATAACCTTCTGGGGTGTTCAGACGGGTACCGATTGCGGTAGCACCAAGGTTAACTTCCAGTAGCAGTTCTGCCGTGCGCAGCAGGTTACGTGTTTCTTCATTTAACAGGACGTTGAAGGCATGGAATTCCTGACCCAGTGTCATTGGGACAGCGTCTTGCAGCTGAGTACGACCCATTTTCAGGATGTTTTCAAACTCAACAGCTTTACGCTGGAAGCCATCGCCTAACTGATTGATAGCATCAATCAGTTTCACAATAGAGGCGTATACCGCGATGCGGAAGCCGGTTGGGTAAGCATCGTTAGTAGACTGGCATTTGTTGACATGGTCGTTCGGGTTCAGATACTGGTACTCACCTTTCTGGTGGCCCATTATCTCAAGCCCAATATTGGCGAGAACTTCGTTGGTATTCATGTTCACGGAAGTGCCAGCACCGCCCTGGTAAACGTCCACCGGGAATTGGTCCATACATTTGCCGTTATTTAGCACTTCATCGCAAGCCTGGATAATGGTGTTTGCGATGCTTTTCGGAATGGTTTGTAACTCTTTGTTTGCCATTGCCGCCGCTTTCTTAACCATCACCATGCCACGCACAAACTCAGGTATATCACTGATTTTGCTGTTGCTTATGTAGAAGTTTTCAATCGCTCTCAGAGTGTGAACACCATAATAGGCATCCGCTGGCACTTCCCTGGTACCCAACAAGTCTTCTTCGATACGAATGTTATTTAACATGTGAACCTTCTTAATTAACGCTGCCAATGATTGATCACCGCACGCACAGGATCTTTGGTCGTGTGATGAATAGACCGACGATTATGTCCATATTCGGTCCCTACGCCGTGATGATATGCTGATGACAGAGAAAAGCAGTAATCTGGATCACTTATTAAACGTCATCTCACATAACAATTATTAATATGTGATGTCGATCAATTGTAGAAAGTTTCCAAAAAAATAATGCGGCGCGTAGATTGATTTTTGACTACGGCGTCGCCATTTCTCTGATTACGCATAATGGCGAACCTATTTCCGCAAGTGCTTGATAGCGCTTGCTACAGTCTTTCCCAACTACAGGAGTGTACGGTGCGCTGGATACCGTTAATTGCCGTTTTCCTCTATGTTTACATAGAGATTTCGTTGTTTATTCAAGTCTCCCACGTGATGGGAGTTTTCCTGACGCTGGTGCTGGTCATATTCACCTCAGTTATTGGTATGTCACTGGTTCGCAACCAGGGTTTTAAGAATTTCATGCTGATGCAGCAAAAAATGGCGTCGGGTGAGAGCCCTGCGGCTGAGATGATTAAAAGTGTATCGCTCATCATCTCCGGTCTACTGTTGCTGTTGCCGGGCTTCTTCACTGACTTGCTCGGTTTATTGCTGTTATTGCCACCAGTACAAAAACATCTCACCCTGAAACTGATGCCGCATCTGCGTTTCTCACGTACTCCGGGTGGTGGTTTTAGCGCGGGCACTGGCGGTGGTTCAACGTTTGACGGTGAATATCAACGTAAAGATGATGCACCTAAACAGCTCGACGACCATGAGAATGATGATCGTCACAATCGCTAAAAATCGAAAATTTTTTTGTTTCCCCCCTTGAAGGGGGGGAGGCGCATCCCCATCTCTCAGGTCACCAGCCGATAACCCATTTTGGGCCGGCGTTACCCAAACACCGATACAGACTTTCTCAAAGGAGAGCTATCACATGAGCATTCGTCCATTACATGACCGTGTCATCGTCAAACGTAAAGAAGTTGAATCTAAATCTGCAGGCGGCATCGTTCTGACTGGCAGTGCAGCTGGCAAATCAACTCGTGGCGAAATCATCGCTGTCGGTAAAGGCCGCATCCTGGAAAACGGTAACGTGCAACCGCTGGACGTAAAAGTCGGCGACATCGTCATTTTCAATGATGGCTACGGTGTTAAGGTTGAGAAGATCGACAATGAAGAAGTGTTGATCATGGCAGAAAGCGACATCCTGGCAATTGTTGAAGCGTAATTCGCGCAAAAACTGAACGAACATAAACGAATTTAAGGAAAGTTAAGAATGGCAGCTAAAGACGTAAAATTCGGTAATGACGCTCGTGTGAAAATGCTGCGTGGCGTTAACGTACTGGCAGATGCAGTTAAAGTTACCCTCGGTCCTAAAGGCCGTAACGTGGTTCTGGATAAATCTTTCGGTGCACCGACTATCACTAAAGATGGTGTTTCAGTCGCGCGTGAAATCGAACTGGAAGACAAATTCGAGAACATGGGTGCGCAGATGGTTAAAGAAGTTGCCTCTAAAGCGAACGACGCTGCAGGCGACGGTACCACCACTGCAACTGTACTGGCTCAGTCCATCATTACTGAAGGCCTGAAAGCTGTTGCTGCAGGCATGAACCCAATGGATCTGAAGCGCGGTATCGATAAAGCGGTTATCGCTGCTGTTGAAGAGCTGAAAGCTCTGTCTGTTCCTTGCTCCGACTCTAAAGCCATTGCTCAGGTTGGTACCATCTCTGCTAACTCCGACGAAACCGTGGGTCAACTTATCGCTGAAGCGATGGAGAAAGTAGGCAAAGAAGGCGTTATCACCGTTGAAGAAGGCACTGGCCTGCAAGACGAGCTGGATGTCGTTGAAGGTATGCAGTTCGACCGTGGCTACCTGTCTCCGTACTTCATCAACAAGCCAGAAACCGGTTCTATCGAGCTGGAAAGCCCGTTCATCCTGCTGGCTGACAAGAAAATCTCCAACATCCGTGAAATGCTGCCAGTTCTGGAAGCCGTTGCGAAAGCAGGCAAACCACTGCTGATCATCGCTGAAGATGTTGAAGGCGAAGCGCTGGCTACTCTGGTGGTTAACACCATGCGCGGTATCGTGAAAGTTGCTGCTGTTAAAGCACCAGGCTTCGGTGACCGTCGTAAAGCCATGCTGCAAGATATCGCCACGCTGACTGGCGGTACCGTTATCTCTGAAGAGATCGGTATGGAGCTGGAAAAAGCGACCCTGGAAGATCTGGGTACTGCTAAGCGTATCGTTATTAACAAAGACACCACCATTATCATTGATGGTAACGGTGAAGAAGTTGCAATCCAGGGTCGTGTGACTCAGATTCGCCAGCAAATCGAAGAAGCAACTTCTGATTACGACCGTGAAAAACTGCAAGAGCGCGTAGCTAAACTGGCTGGTGGCGTTGCAGTAATCAAAGTCGGTGCTGCTACCGAAGTTGAAATGAAAGAGAAGAAAGCACGCGTTGAAGATGCCCTGCACGCGACCCGTGCTGCGGTTGAAGAAGGTGTGGTTGCAGGTGGTGGTGTTGCGCTGATTCGCGTAGCGTCCAAACTGTCTGAACTGCGTGGCCAGAACGAAGACCAGAACGTGGGTATTAAAGTTGCGCTGCGCGCAATGGAATCTCCACTGCGTCAGATCGTTCTGAACTGCGGCGAAGAACCCTCTGTTGTTGCTAACAACGTGAAAGCGGGCGACGGTAACTACGGTTACAACGCAGCAACTGAAGAATACGGCAACATGATCGACATGGGTATCCTGGATCCAACTAAAGTCACTCGTTCTGCTCTGCAGTACGCAGCGTCTGTAGCTGGCCTGATGATTACCACTGAGTGCATGATTACCGACATGCCAAAATCTGACGCACCTGATTTAGGCGGCGGTATGGGTGGCATGGGCGGAATGGGCGGCATGATGTAATTGCCCTAACACTCTTGTGTTAAAAGCACCGTGTTAAGAAAACCCTCAGGCAGAAATGTCTGAGGGTTTTTTCTTTTTGGTCGCAGTCTGGTATAAGGTCATACATACTGGGCGACGATGGCTCACTACACTGAATACAGCATTGATTACGGGGAACAACATGCGCATAAAAGTTTCAGCAGGAATGGCTGTGGCGGCATTGCTGCTGGCAGGTTGCAGTACCAGCAATGACCTGAGTACCGCCGGACAGAACGTTCGTTTTGTTGAGGAAAAACCGGCGAGTAACTGCCAACTGTTAGGCACGGCTACTGGTGAACAGAGCAACTGGCTGTCTGGGCAGCATGGCGAAGAAGGCGGCTCTATGCGTGGCGCGGCAAATGCCCTGCGTAATAACGCAGCGGCAATGGGTGGAAACGTGCTGTATGGCGTGAGCAGCCCAACTCAAAACTTGCTGTCGAGCTTTGCTCCGACTGCTAGCCAAATGACCGGCCAAGTTTATAAGTGCCCGAACTGATTTGATGATTTGCGGCGGATGACGCTTCGCTTACCCACCCTACACTTAAATTTGTAGGGTGGATGAGCATAGTGGCATTCACCGTACATTTTTATGACTGCCGCAGTTGCAAATCCAGCGGTGTTTTGCTTGGTTCACCACCAATTTCACGTGCCAGCTTTGGCACCATATAGCCTGAAATCAACGTCAGAAGTTCACGCATAATCAATCTTGCTTCGTCGTCACTCACCATGAAATGTGCCGCGCCTTGCACTTTATCCAGCACGTGCAGGTAGTAAGGCATCACTCCGGAATCAAACAACGCATTGCTCAAATCAGCGAGGGTCTGCGCATTATCGTTCACACCGCGCAGTAATACGCTTTGGTTAAGCAGCGTCACGCCAGCCTGGCGTAAATGGCCCATGCTGGTTCTAAATTCATTCCCAATCTCATTGGCATGGTTGATATGGTTAACCAAAATGACCTGCAACCGAGAGCGAGCGATGCGTGCCACTAGCGTTTCAGTGATACGCGCCGGGATAACCACCGGCAAACGGCTATGAATGCGTAAGCGCTTAATATGCGCAATAGCTTCGATTGCGGTTATCAACCAGTCGAGCTCATTGTCTTTCGCCATCAACGGATCGCCACCGGAGAAGATAATCTCATCCAGTTCTGGGTGCTCGCTGATGTAGTTAATGGCTGCCTGCCAGTTGCGTTTATTGCCCTGATTATCGGAATACGGGAAATGGCGACGGAAGCAATAACGGCAGTTGACCGCACAACCGCCTTTTACCAGCAGCAATGCCCGGTTGCGGTATTTATGCAGCAGTCCTGGAACCACGCTGTGCTGTTCTTCAAGAGGATCGGTACTAAAGCCGGGTGCGGCAATAAATTCCTCTTTGGCGGTTAAGACCTGGCGCAGTAATGGGTCATTCGGATTGCCTTTTTCCATGTGCGCGACAAAAGCTCGCGGTACACGCAAGGCAAAAAGTCGGCGTGCATCACGTCCCGCTAACAACTCTTTGTCAGCGTTAAGCGCTAAAATATGCAGTAGTTCATCAGGATCGGTTATAACATCGGCAAGTTGCGTTAACCAATCTTCTCTGCGGGGGGGATTTAGGGTTACAATGTGTGCCATTTTTTGGCTAAGCTACCAATTAACAATTTCAGAGGGCCTTATGGCGACTTATTCTAGCAAC
>NZ_DATERI010000157.1:0-9231 GCF_035271705.1 Buttiauxella sp. | reverse complement strand
TGGTTATCACCTACCCAACACAATCATGAAGGTTCTAAGTATGAAACGTACAACAATGAGTCTTTCATTCATGATGTTTATTGAATGGTTTATCTGGGGCGCCTGGTTCGTCCCTCTTTGGCTGTTCCTGAGTAAAAGTGGTTTTAGCCCAACTGAAATCGGCTGGTCTTACGCCTGTACCGCAATCGCTGCGATTTTGTCACCAATTCTGGTCGGCTCGCTGACCGACCGTTTCTTTGCGGCGCAAAAGGTATTGGCACTGCTGATGTTTGTCGGTGCAGTGCTGATGTATCTGGCCGCTCAGCAAACAGAGTTTGTCTACTTCTTCCCACTCTTGTTGGCCTATTCCCTGACTTATATGCCGACCATTGCGCTAACTAATAGCATTGCGTTTTCCAACGTCGAGGATGTGGAACGTGACTTCCCACGCATTCGCGTGATGGGAACTATCGGCTGGATTGCATCAGGTTTAGTGTGCGGTTTCCTGCCGCAAATGCTGGGCTTTACCGATATCTCTGCGACCAACGTCCCGTTGCTCATCACCGCCGGGAGTTCTGCGCTGCTTGGGGTGTTCGCCCTGATGCTGCCTAATACACCGCCGAAAAGCACCGGTAAGATGAGCCTGAAAGTGATGCTCGGTCTCGACGCTATCGTGTTGCTAAAAGACAAAAACTTCCTGGTGTTTTTCTTCTGCTCATTCCTGTTTGCTATGCCGCTGGCGTTCTATTACATCTTCGCCAATGGTTATCTGACCGAAGTCGGTATGCATAACGCCACTGGATGGATGACGCTCGGACAGTTCTCTGAAATCTTCTTTATGCTGGCGCTTCCTTTCTTTATCAAACGCTTTGGCATTAAAAAGGTATTGCTGCTTGGTCTTATTACCGCCGCGATTCGTTACGGTTTCTTCATCTACGGTGGTGCCGATCACATCTTTACTTACGGCCTGCTGTTCATGGGCATTCTGCTTCACGGCGTGAGCTATGACTTTTACTACGTCACGGCCTATATCTACGTCGATAAAAAAGCGCCAGTCCATATGCGTACCGCAGCACAAGGGCTGATTACGCTGTGTTGCCAGGGGTTCGGTAGTTTGCTTGGTTACCGCATCGGTGCAGCACTGATGGAAAAAATGTTCGCCTACCCAACTCCGGTCAACGGCCAGACGTTTAACTGGGCCGGCATGTGGGGCTTTGGCGCTATCATGATTGTGGCAATTACCGTGCTGTTCGTCGTGTTCTTCCGCGAGTCGGACAAAGAGATCACAACGATTGCCGTTGCTGGCAGCCAAACTGAAAAAGAATTAAAGGAAGCACAATAATGGAAAATCGAATTCTTGGAGCCTTTTACGGCCAGGCGTTAGGGGATGCAATGGGAATGCCGTCGGAGTTGTGGCCACGCTCACGGGTGAAAGCGCACTTCGGTTGGATTGACCGTTTCCTCCCGGGGCCTGCGGAAAATAACGCAGCTTGTTATTTTGACCGGGCACAGTTCACCGACGATACCTCAATGGCGCTCGCACTGGCGGACGCGATTATCGAGCATGATGGCGTCATTAACGCCGACACCATTGGTCGCCATATTTTAACCTGGGCTGAAGGCTTTGATGCGTTCAATAAAAACGTCCTCGGCCCAACATCAAAAATTGCCCTGAATGCGATTAAACAAGGCACGCCGGTTAGCGCGTTGGAAAATAATGGCGTGACCAATGGGGCGGCGATGCGAGCATCCCCTCTGGGTTGCCTGCTGCCGACGGGTAATCTGGATGCTTTTATTGATGAGGTCGCCCTCGCTTCAAGCCCGACACATAAATCCGATCTCGCTCTTGCCGGTGCCGTGGTTATCGCCTGGGCGATTTCAAAAGCTATTGAAGGGGCAAGCTGGGAAACCCTCTGCGACGAACTCCCTTCGGTTGCCCGCCACGCGCAGGAAAAACGTGTCACGACCTTTAATGCTTCTCTGGGCGCGCGTATCGAATTGGCGCTGAACGTTGCCCGAAGTGCGCATGGAACAGAGTCTGGCATGGAGCAGATTTATCAACTGGTGGGCACTGGCACCAGCACGATTGAGTCCGTCGCCGCGGCGATTGCGATGGTGGAACTGGCACAAACCAACCCCAATCGCTGCGCGATTTTATGCGCCAATCTCGGTGGCGATACTGATACCATCGGCGCAATGGCGACGGCAATTTGTGGCGCACTCCACGGTGTAGAAAGCATTGATATTGCACTAAAACAACAGCTAGATGACGTCAACCGACTCGACTTTACCCGTTACAGTCGTCTGTTTATGGCGTATCGCCAGCAGCGGGAGGCGCACGATGAAAGCCTGTGAATTACATTCCCGTTTGCCAACACTAAAGGCAACGCGCCCGGTTTGCGTACTGGGCTCAGCGGTGATTGATGTCATCGCCAATGCTTATTCCCTACCGTGGCGCGGGTGCGATATCGAACTGCAACAGCAAAGCGTGAATATTGGTGGCTGTGCGTTGAATATCGCACTGACACTCTCACGCCTTGGTATCGACGCGAAAAATGCGTTACCGATTGGCCAGGGAACCTGGGCGGACATCATTCGTTCAAGCCTTGAGAAACAAGGTATCGAGAGCGAAATCCACACGAGCATTGGCGATAACGGCTGGTGTCTGGCGCTGGTCGAGCCTGACGGTGAACGCACTTTTATGTCGTTTCGTGGTGTCGAGCATCAGTGGAATCAACAGTGGCTGGATAAGCTACAGCTCGCACCAGGCACCCTGCTTTCGCTTTCGGGTTATCAACTGGCTGGGCCATGCGCAGAATTGTTAGTTAACTGGCTCGAATCGCTCAATGAAGTCACCGCATTTATCGACTTTGGCCCGCGCATTGCCGATATTCCCGCCCCGTTGCTGGCGCGGATTATGGCCTGTAAACCGATTGTCTCACTCAACCGCCAGGAAGCAGCGATTGCCGCGGAATGGTTGAAAGTAGCAGCCGACGACATTGAAGGTATTTGCAGCGCCTGGATTGAACGCTATGACATGCCGCTGATTGTGCGGCTCGATAAACAGGGTGCGTGGTACGGCTCACATGCGGCCATCGGGCTGGCGGCAGCATTCCCGGCAAATGTCGTCGATACCATTGGTGCGGGTGATAGCCATGCAGGTGGCACCCTGGCAGGCCTTGCCGCAGGCTGGAGCCTGGCGGATGCGGTTTGTCTGGGAAATGCGGTGGCATCTTATGTTGTGAGTCATCGTGGCGGCGACTGTGCACCGCACCTTGAACAACTCAACGAGGCGCTACTCCTCGCAGACGCTACTCTTCACAAATGAATATGTATAAGTCGCTGCGGCAGTAGCTGATGCTGTATTCGATAGGCCGGTTTTGCGGATCAAAAGCAACTTGTTTGATAACCAAAACCGGCACAGGCGTTTCCAGTTTGATGTGCGACTGGAATTCGCTGTCCGGCATTCTGGCGCTCACACGACTGCGGGTGCGCTGCGGAATAATGTTCTGGCTGCGGAAGTAGTCATACAATGAGACACCGATGTCATCGACATCTGCGATCAACTCCGCAGGCACGTAGGATTCTTCCACCGATACCGCATCTTCATCAACGTAACGAATACGTTTGAGCAAGAACACGTCGCTGTCTTCCGCCACTGCCAATTGTTCTGCGACTTCCGGCGAGCATTTCACCACGCGTTTATTAACCCATAGCGTGTTCGGCTTTTTCCCTCGCAAAACCACCTGTTGAGAAAAACCGCGCGCCTCTTTGAGCGAATACTCAAAAGTAGAGTTAATTTGCGTACCGTAACCTCGCGACCGAGTCACCACTCCATCATCTTCCAGCGTCTGCATCGCTTTGCGCACCGTGATGCGCGAAACCCCGGTCAACTGGCTGAAATCGCGCTCGCCCGGCAGAATATTGCCCTGCGGTAAAATACCGCTGCGCACAGCCGACTTCACCGTTTCGGCGAATTTCAAATACAACGGTGCGTTATCCGCCTGTGAAAACCGCTGGATAAGCTGATCTATAAGCTGAGTGTGAGCCTGTTCCATGTCATGTCAGTTCTGCAAGATGAGGTGGAAAGTAGTATAACCCAATGGTCTTGCAATGGTATTACCACCATTCGTGAAAATGATGCACCGGCCCGATCCCCCTCCCCACTTCCAGCGAATCCGCCTGCTCTAATGCCTGAGATAGCCACGCTTTTGCCGCGATGATGGTTTGCGGCCAGTCGTTATAACGCGGATAAAGTGCGGCGAGTGCCGCAGATAATGTGCAGCCTGTTCCGTGAGTATGACGGGTTGGTACACGCGGGGCGGTAAAGCGCTGCGTGCCTTCCCGGGTAAATAACCAATCTGGGCTTTCAGGGTCATCCAAATGCCCGCCTTTCATCAGCACCGCTTTGCAACCCATACCCAACAAGGCGTCACCCTGTTGTTTCATTTCTTGCTCGTTTCGAGCATGGGACGTTTCCAGCAATGCAGCGGCCTCTGGCAGGTTCGGCGTAATCAGCGCCACCTGAGGCAACAGGCGACGGCGTAAGCTTTCAACCGCCGAGGGGGCAAGCAAGGCATCGCCACTTTTCGCTAGCATCACCGTATCGAGCACCACATTTTGCGTCTGGTAAAACGCCAAACGTTCAGCCACGGCGTCGACAATATCGCTTTCAGCTAACATGCCGATTTTAATGGTGTCGATGCGGACATCACTCAATACGGAATCCAATTGGGCGGCAACAAATGTGGGTTCGATGCGGTAAACCGACTGCACACCGCGCGTGTTCTGTGCCACTAACGCGGTAATCACACTGGTGCCATACGCCCCCAATGCGGAGAAAGTTTTCAGGTCAGCTTGAATACCCGCACCACCGCTCGGATCGGTTCCGGCGATGGTCAGTGCATTAATACGTTTTAACCCTTTCATGCCAGCACCTCCGCATTAAGCCCGTAAAGTGCGTCGATAAATGCAGGAATAAAACTACCAGGGCCACGGCTTTGCGATATGGCCTGCTGACCTGCAAACTTCATAAACTGACAGGCTGCGGCGACGTTATCGAGTCGTGAGCCCGGCAATGAACAACAGGCGGCAACCACGGCAGATAGCGCACAACCGGTGCCCACCACACGCGTCATCAATTGCCCACCACCCGCAACGCTCCAGCTATTTTCACCGTCAGTGATGTAATCGCGCTCACCGGTTATCGCGACAATCGCGCCCGTTCGTTGTGCAAGAGCCTGCGCCGCAGGGAGTGCGGTAAGCGCATCATCAGTGCTATCCACACCTCGTCCACCGGAATGGCCGCCTGCAAGCGCCAGGATTTCCGACGCATTGCCGCGAATGGCCGCCGGTTTCAGGGCGAGCACTTCATGGGCGAATTGTGTACGAAATGTCAGACCGCCAACGGCAACCGGATCAAGCACCCAGGGGGTGGAAGATTCATTTGCAGCATGAATGGCTGCAAGCATGGCATGGCTGCGTTCGGCAGTCAGCGTGCCGATATTGATCAGCAGTGCATGAGCAACCGGACTAAATTGAGCGGCTTCTTGCGCTTCAATCACCATGGCCGGAGCGGCACCGATGGCAAGCAAAACGTTGGCGGTAAAACTCTGCACCACATCGTTAGTCATGCAGTGAACGAGAGGGGAAGTGCTGCGAAGTTGCTGTAAAATCAACGCGGCGCGATGGCCGGGTAGCAGGTCAGGTTGCATCATTAAGCTCCTGCCCGGCGCGAAGAAGGGATACCGGACAGGCATCTGACTTCCCTACGCTGGCATTATCCAGATCAGGTGGTACGGGTATTTCTCAGCCTTCATAAAGAAGGGCACCCCGAGTCATTTGGTACAAATTAGCTTACTTTTTGCCAGCTTAGGGGAAGTTGCTTGCTGACGCAAGCCCGCCTGTCAGGTCATCCATTCTTCACGCCTTACCTCACCTTGTACCCCTTTTTGTACCCCCATATAACAACTCAAAAATAATACTGCATTACTCCCTGTTCCCTTCACTTTGAGTGTTGAAATAGAGATCAGATAACACCCATGAAAACCAGTTTAAGTTGCTGCCCCACACGTTTAAATACCATTGACGACAGCATATAATGCCGCACGAAATGTTAGCTGTAGTTTTATCCAGTAAAGTATGCAATCAGCATTGCAAAGCGAAGCGGTGAGGATTATCCTTAACACTATATGTAGTGCTTTTAAATCAAGACAAGCACCACATGTAAACTTCACCAACCACAAAAGGGCTGATAGCATGGCAAAGAATCCTAAGCAAACATCAAGTAAAATCGCTTCTGTTGCTGGTCAAACCTTAAACGATCCAAACGCCTCGAAACTACAAAAGCGCCTGGCAGCATCTGCGCTTGCTCAGCGTGTCGCCTCCAGCCATACCAGCGAAACTATGGAAACGGTTGCAGCTAAGGCACTCGATAATCCGCGCTCAAGCGAAAAAACCAAACAACTTGCAGCAACGGTGTTAGCTCAATCAACAAAATAAGAAACAAAAAAGGGGCGTAAGCCCCTTATTTTTAAACTCCGTAGTAACAGTGTCAGATTCAGTTTTCTTAGGTGCATTGTTCACTACCTTCTGTTTCACCGTACCGCCTACAGATTTATTTCCCTGCGTTTTAGTCGCTATCACATTAACCGTAGCAGTGCTAACAAGTCGAATCTGTTCAAATTCAAGATCGAATTGCATAGCAAATTCAGATTTATAATCGTAGGAGATGCCGGAGAGAATAACATTCTCATACACTTTATGCTCAGTCACTAATGTAATCGGCTGGCGGCGGTCAAAGATTTTATCAAGGTATTCGATAGCCTGGGAAATACGAGTACCGTTCACGCCAGCGCTGTATAACAAATCCCTCTCCAGCCTCACAGGAGTTTCGGAAATAATCCCCGATAGCTTGAACGTGTTATTCTTGATCTGAACGTGATCGCTCACCTCTGCCCCGCTCTCAACGGGATAGCTTGTAATGTCTGCCTGTCTGCGTATTCCGGTATCTGTCACGGCATCAAATACAATTGCCTGATAGTTTTGAATGTAGCTATCAGAAGCTGAATTATAAACAGATGCAAGAATGGTGAAGCCGTTTTCACCTTTGGTACGTGTGGTGCTGCTGTTATTACTGTTCTGAGTTGAATTGATTCGGGACGAATCGCCCCCGATGGTTAAACTTCCTGGTGTTGCCATTTTATTTTATTCCTTACGAAGAGGGGCAATTAGCCCCCCGTCCCTTGTCCAGATGATACAGCCAGCACCATACGTTGATTGTTTTCAGTGATACGTTGATCAACGGTAGCATTTAACATGTTTCCGAAAGTTGGATCAGGGGAAATAGTGAGAGCAATCAATCCCTCTGGGAGATTGTTTTGCAATACCACAGGCTGCATGATCGGAGCATTGGTTGGCTTAGCTGGCGCTGCTGTGGATTGCTTCAACATCGAAACAGGAGAGTAATCTCCGTTAGCGCTCTGCGGATAGCTGCTCACGTCTTTAACGTCGCTCGTCCCGTTCCACCAATCGTGGAATGTATCGAACACATTAGGCTCATGGGTGCCGTCTGCTTTAGGCTGGCTTGCTCCGTAGCTATTCGCTGTAGCATTGTCGCCTGGCTGCGCTGGTGCTGACGTGGTGCCGTAATGCTGCGCCACTTTTTCAGGCGTACTCTGATCGCCGCTCAAGAAATTCAGCTTTTTAGTGATCCAGTTTGTTAGCTTCATCAGCCCTTCCACCACATCGCCAGCAGCTTTCCCCATCCCCAAAAAGAAGGGTAATGCCTCTTGCATAGCTTCCTTAAACTCTTTAACCGTCGCAGGGTCGAGAGACTCCATAAAACCTTCGAAGAATTTTAACTTCTGGCTATCAGTGAGAACGTCCATCTCCTGATTAAACTTGCGGAAGTTGATAAGCTGCTGCTGCTGTTCCTCGCTCAACCACTGACCATTACGTTTAAGCACTTCTGCCTGATCTGTGATGGCTTTGCCCTGGTTAGAGAACGCATTGTGATAAAGCCCGAGGTCATCGGCTAAATCCTCAAGGTTATGAAGGATTTGCTCCTGTGAATAACCTTTAGTTTGCATAGTGTTGGTGTATGCAGAGACAAAGCCAAACGGGTTTGATTGAAAGCCTTTCAGGTCATCCTTAGTGAACCCCATATTCAGGGCTGTATCTACAGCAGCGTTCCCACCTTTCCATTGTCCGGTTTTCTTATCGCGTGTACTGTTGGTGTAGCTGTCTGCCAGCTTTTCAGAAATGTCCTTCCCGTTGTCCAGTAGCTTACGCTGGCCTTGAATGCCCATCCCGCTATCGATCCCGTTAGCCGTGGCATACTGCGAAAGTCCCTGCAAAAGGTTGTAATCGACATTTCCCAGCTTCGCACGTTGCACAATTTCGGAACGCTCATCCTGTGCCGTTATTGCGTCCTTACCCCATGAATATGCACCGTAAGCCGCCGCCCCAATACCAGCGCCAGCAAGCGCACCAGTACCTAAGCCCATAAGCCCGCCAGTAATCGCCCCAGAGCCACCTACAGGAGGCGTAGCGCCTCGCTTAGCTGCTTCCCTACGTTCTGCGTTAATACGTCTGTAACCCTGTTGTAAGCGCTTAATCTCGCTGTTTTGTCTGGCGAGGCTGATCGTACCCTCAGCATAACTACGGGTTATTTTGCTGGCTGCTAATGCCGCCTGGGTTAGTTCGACGTTGGTTAGGTGTTGCATTGATTTAAAGCTGCTGGCAGTGTCGAGGAGTTTCAATTCGGCTCGCTCTCTTCTGACTGCACTCCTTGCCGCCTCTTTTGCTGCCTGAGCCTCTACACGGGCTTGCGCCTTAGCTGTCCTTGCCTTTTCCCGTTCATCGCTATTACGTGGCTTAGAGGCTTTCTTATTCAGCTTATCTAATTCTCTTTCAGCAGACTTTAACCCCTGGCTGAATCTCTTCAAATTTAGTGTAGGGTCTTTAATACCTTTCGCTTTCTTCTGAATTTGTTCGAAAGCATCCATAGCTTGCTTCATTGAATTACGATCAACGGTGAATGTCACCACGTTGCTAATTTTAGACGTGTTGATCTCAAGCATCAGCACCCCCTTGTTTTTGAACGAAGTAGTTGATCGCCGTGTTTGGCGTTTCAGAATATCGGTGCATACGCTGGCGAACACCATCGTAAGACACACCGTAAATGATGCAGATCTGACGAAGTGTTAAAAGCTCCGTTGCATCATCAATTTTTACTGCACCACGCAGGGC
>NZ_DATERI010000156.1:0-20071 GCF_035271705.1 Buttiauxella sp. | reverse complement strand
ACCGGATCTTCAATAATCATACAGCGCAGGCCATAAATCGCCTCGATAAGCTCCGGTGTGACAATCTCTGCCGGTGCGCCTTCGGCAACAATTTTCCCGTCACGCAACGCAATCAAATGGGTCGCATAGCGGCAAGCCTGGTTTAAATCATGCAGCACGGCAGCCAGCGTGTAGCCTTGCTTTTGGTTCAGCTCGCGCAACAATTCCAGTAAATCAATTTGGTGGCTGATATCAAGCCACGTCGTCGGCTCGTCCAGCAACAGAATGGATGTTTCCTGCGCCAGCACCATCGCAATCCATGCACGTTGCCGCTGGCCGCCTGACAGCGTATCGACCGGCTGGTCGGCTAAATCTTCGATGTGGGTCGCTTTTAAAGCCCGTGTTACTGCCAGGCGGTCTTCTTCCCGCCAACGGGAAAACATCGGTTGATGCGGGTAACGCCCACGCGCCACCAGTTCAGCCACACTAATATCACCGGGTGCGCTGGAGTTTTGTGCCAGCAATCCCACGCGTCGCGCCACTTCTTTGGTTGCGAAGCGATGGATTTCGTTACCGTCTAACCAGACCTGGCCCTGCATCGGTTTCATCAGGCGGCTTAGGGTGCGCAGCAGGGTAGATTTACCACAGCCGTTGGGGCCGATAATCGCGGTAAATTTCCCGTCGGGGATCGCGACGGTCAAGCCATCAGCCACCACATGCTTGCCATATCCCAGCGTCAGTTTTTCGCCATGTAGGCGTGATGATGAGGAAATCTGACTCATTTCTTACGGGACTCCTGAATCAACAACGCAATTAAATAGATGCCACCGAGGCTGACCGTGACCACGCCGACGGGCAACTGATACGGCATGAACAGGTGTTGGGCGCAAAGGTCGGCCGCCAGTAGCAACGTGGCACCGCAAAGGGCGGATTGCAGCAGACTCCAGCGCGAGGTGCCGCTTAAGCGGCGGGCAATGTGTGGGGCGACGAGGGCGATAAATGAAATCGGCCCGGCAAGGGCTGTCGCTGCGGCAGTCAGAATCACGCCGGTTAACATCAACATCAGACGCGAACGCTCAACCGAAACGCCGAGCGCACAGGCGCTATCATCGCCCATTTCCAGCAGCCGCATCCGGCGAACCAGTAAAGCACCTGCGATCAGTGCCAACACCATCAACGGTGCGGCAGGGGAGATTTTTGCCCACGTCAAACCGTTGAGCGAACCGGCATTCCAAAGCCCGGCGGAGATTGCAGTTTCCAGTGAGGCGTGCAGTAACAGCCAGGTATTAAATGCCACCAGCATGGCGCGAACGCCGATACCAATAATGATTAAGCGGAAGGTTTCGATACCGTTACGCCAGGCAAGCAACCACACCACCAGCGCGGTGATAACGCCCCCCGCCATGGCTGCACCGGCAATCGCAGTCTGATGTTGACCAAACAGCACCATCGCCACTAGCACGCCGCTCCAGGCTCCGGTGTTAAAGCCCATCACATCAGGGCTGCCGAGCGGGTTGCGCATTAGCGACTGGAAGATAGCACCGCTCACACCGAGGGCTGCACCAATCAACAGTGCCATCACCACGCGCGGCAAACGCCATTCGACCACCACTAAAGTGATATTACGCGGTGCTGTACCCAGCAGGGCGTCGATAACCCGGCTTGCTGAGAGCGGCAATACGCCACTGCCCAAACTCCATAATCCGAGCGCGATGCTCAGTAACAACAAACTCAGGCAACTGATTAACAGGCGAGGGGAAAGGGAGATCATTGCCCGACTCCTTTGCGGCTGCGGCGCACCAGATAAATCAACATTGGCGCACCGATAAACGCGCTCACCACCGAAACACGCAACTCGCCGGGCACCAGTAAGCGGCCAATAACGTCGGCAAAAAGCAACAGCGCGGGAGTGGCAATCAGCGTGGCGGGAAGTGACCAACGGTGGTCAGCGCCCACCAGCCAGCGTGCCAGATGCGGCATCATCAGGCCGATAAACGCAATCGGCCCCACTGCGGCGGTGGCACTGCCACACAGCAACGTAATCGCGACTAAACCCAGCAATTGGGTGCGTGCCACTTTACTGCCCAATGCGGTTGCGGTGTCGGTGCCCATACTCAGGCTGTTTAGCGAACGGCTGAGTAATAGCGCAATCCCACAGCCCGTCAGTACCGGCAGCACGATAATTTTCAAGGTTGCGAGGGTGCGAATATCCAGTGAACCAGCCTGCCAGAAACGTAACTGGTCATAGACCACCGGGTTTAACAGCGCGATGCCGTTGCTCAAGCCTTCAAGCACCGCACCGAGTGCCACGCCTGCAAGCGTTAAGCGCACCGGGCTTAACTGCCCACCGCCCTGGCTTCCAGTAAATGCCACCACCAGTGCGGCAGACAGTGCGCCTGCAAATGCCAGCCCGAGCAGCGCTATCGGCGACGAAAGGCTCCACACGGCGGCCCCCACAACAATGGCAAAACTCGCTCCGGCATTGACGCCAAGCAGGCCGGGGTCGGCAAGGGGGTTTCGCGTCAGCGTTTGCATCAGCGCGCCCGCAAGGCCGAGAGCGCCACCGGCAAGAATACCCGCCAGTGTGCGGGGTAGACGTGCCTCTAGCACGATGGTGCAGTCAGCACTTTGGCACTGGCCGCTGAGTGCATCGATAACCACTTCAACGGGGAGGGATTTGGCACCTAATAACAAACTGAGTACTGCCATTAAAAGCAGTAAAAACAACAAACTCAGCAGGGTGAACCAGCGTGACATACGTTGTATATCCTTCACTTCGTAGCCGTAGGGCGGATAAGCGCTGCGTCATCCGCCAAAATTAAACCGGTGGATGGCGCGGTGCTTATCCACCCGACAAAACTTAGGTAAAATCAAATGATAGTTATTATCATTATCACTCTTATTTGTTTATGTTAGCATGAGCCGCCTCGCTCCTGGAAAGAAAAATTCGCTTTAAGGCCATGTAATGAACCGCAATTCTTTTTTGCTCAATCTGAGTTTGCTCAAGACCCATCCTGCTTTTCGCGCCGTGTTCTTTGCCCGTTTTATCTCCATCTTGTCGCTAGGGTTACTGGGCGTTGCTGTACCGATACAAATCCAAACGCTGACCGGTTCCTCGTTGCAGGTTGGCCTTGCAGTAACGCTAACAGGCAGCGCGATGTTTATCGGCCTGATGATGGGCGGTGTGCTGGCTGACCGGCACGAACGCCGCCGTCTGATTTTGCTGGCCCGTTCCACCTGTGGCGTGGGGTTTATTGGCCTGACGATAAACGCCGCAATGCCTGAACCGTCGTTGGTGGCTATTTATCTGCTCGGGGCGTGGGATGGTTTCTTTGGCGCGCTGGGTGTCACGGCACTGCTGGCGGCGACTCCAGCGCTCGTTGGGCGTGAGAATTTGATGCAGGCGAGCGCGATTACCATGCTGACGGTGCGCCTCGGATCCGTGATTTCACCGATGCTTGGTGGGCTGTTACTGGCTTCAGGCGGCGTGGTGTGGAACTACGCGCTGGCGTCCGTCGGAACCTTCGTGACGTTATTGCCGTTGCTGAGTTTGCCAACGTTGGCTCCGCCGCCGCAAGCGCGTGAAAACCCACTGCTTTCGTTGCTCAATGGGTTACGTTTTCTGGTGGGGAACCCGATTATTGGTGGCATTGCGTTAGTCGGCGCGTTGCTGACGATGGCGAGCGCGGTGCGGGTTCTTTATCCGGCACTGGCCGGACATTGGCAGATGAGTGCTGGGCAAATCGGCCTGATGTATGCCGCCGTTCCGCTGGGGGCTGCCATTGGTGCATTGACCAGCGGGCGCATTGCCCATCACGCACGTCCAGGCATGATTATGCTGGTAGCCGGGATGGTTTCGTTTATCTCGATTGGCATTTTCAGCTTGATGCCAGTTTGGGGGTTAGGGCTGGCTTGCCTGGCGCTGTTTGGTTATCTCAGTGCGATCAGTTCGTTGCTGCAATACACCTTAATTCAGACGCTGACACCGGACGGTATGTTAGGCCGCATTAACGGTTTATGGACGGCGCAAAACGTGACCGGCGATGCGATAGGTGCTGCGATTTTAGGCAGTATGACGGTGGCGATGACGCCGGTTGCGGCGGCGAGTTCGAGCGGCCTGGCGTTGACGGTGTGCGGGGGTGTTCTGGCGGTGGTATTAGTGCAATTACGGCGCTATCACCCTACTGCTGCGGCTTAACGGTCGGCAATGTCGGATGGCGCTAACGCTTATCCGACCGACGAAAAGATAATCTCGGGTGAATATTGTATGCCTTCGTAGGGTGGGAAAACCGAAGGCGTCATCCACCCTATTCCTGCGCGTTACTTGCTGGCAAACAACTGGCTCATGCGCTCCAGAACCTGCGTGGCGCTGTAATAATCCAGACGGAAGGTTTCGCTGCCAAGCGCGTAAACGTGTTTTTTCTGCACCGCTGGCAGATGCGTAAGCAGCGGGTTGGTTTCCAGCGCCGTTGCGTCTTTCTGATCGCTTGCGAACAGGAATAAGCTCTCACCATTCAAACCCGCGGCAAGATTTTCTCCACCCAACTGCACAATGTCGTGACGTTTCCCCATGCTTTTGCTGGCATTAATCGCTGTAGGCAAAGGTGACAAAGTAAAACCGAGTTGCTGGAACAATTTCCCCTGCGCGGATTCTGACGTCCACAGGTTAGCCGAGTGCGATGCAGGCGTGTAAACCAGCGCGGTGACCGGCTGTGGCGGCAGTGTCATATGCTGTTTGGCTTCGTTCAACTGTTTATCAAAACTGGCAATACGTGAGGCCGCTTGTGCTTCTTGGCCGGTTACCTCGCCAAGTTGTGTCAGTAATTGCTGCCAGCTTTTATCGTCATAATTGATGACCAACGTTGGGGCGATGGCTGAAAGCTGGTCATAAAGGGCGAGGGCGGAATCGCCACCGGTGGCGCTAATCAAAATCAGGTCGGGCATTTGTGCGGCCACCGCTTCTGCATTGGCTTCGCCAATATATAAACGCTGAACATTCCGCGCTTTAGCCACATCCCCCCACTGGCGCAAGAAACCCTGGGCATCGCCCATGCGGTTGCCTGGTGTGGTTGCACCACTTGCCACGACTGGCGCGTCTATTGCCAACAGCGAACCGGTTAATGTCACGCTGGTGGAAACAATGCGCTGTGGTGCCTGTGTCAGCGTGTGTGTGCCGTGGCTGTCGGTGATGGTTCGCGGCCAGTCTGCGGCGTGGGCGAGGCTGCTTAAGCAGAGAAAGATGAATGCGGAGAATCTGATTTTCACTCAATGACATCCTGTTGAAATTTACCTGATGGCGGTGGATGGCGCTGGCGCTTATCCACCCTACAAAACCGTTTCGCGTAGGTCGGATAAGCATTAGCGCCATGCGACAATACTGAGCAACTATTGACAGTGCTGTCTTTTCTCTTTAGGTTACGAATCCGAAAAGCAAATGATAATCATTATTACTATCTTTTGTCATGTTTTTACGGAGAGTTCATGGAAACGTTACTGGCTGAGGAACGACAAGAAAAAAAGCTAACACCTTGTGCGGATAAGTTTTTCTTCATGTCACCCTATCGCAGTTTTTCAACAAGCGGCTGCTTCACTCGCCTTGATAGCCCGGCGTTTGATGGCGCAAATCCCCATAGTCACCTGCAAACTACGTTGCGCGAAGCGTTTGAAAACGCCAAAAAGCACGGTATTGAAAAGCCGGTTGTGGTCGGTGCAATTCCCTTTGATCCCCGCCAACCATCAGCGTTGTTTATACCTGAAAGCTGGCAGCCGTTTTCTCGCGCTCAACGCCAGATTGATGCCCGCCAAATGGCTGCGGCGAAACCGCTCAACATTGCCGCGCGTAAAGCGATTCCAGAACAGGACAAATTTATGGAAATGGTGGCGCAGGCCGCCGCCGCAACCGCGCAGCCGAATCTCGACAAAGTGGTGCTCTCGCGCCTGATTGATATCGAAACCCAAACGCCGATTGATCTCGACGGGCTGCTCAATCGCCTGATTAGCCAAAACCCAACGAGCTACAACTTTCACGTCCCGTTGCCGGATGGCAGCTCGTTGGTGGGTGCCAGCCCGGAATTGCTGTTACGCAAATCTGGCAAGAATTTCAGCTCGCTGCCGCTGGCCGGTTCCGCACGTCGCGATAGAGACAATATCCAGCGTGATAGCGACATTGGCGCACAACTGTTGCGCTCCACCAAAGACCGTCACGAACACGGCCTGGTGACGCAGGCGATGCAAACGGTTTTGCAGCCGCACTGCCAATCTTTGACGCTCTCTGATACGCCAGAACTGATTACTACGCCGACGTTATGGCACCTCGCCACCCCGATTTACGGCCAGGTTAAAGACCACCAGGACAATGCGTTATCGCTCGCCTGCTTGCTGCATCCCACGCCGGCACTGAGCGGCTTCCCACATGATGTGGCGCAAAAATTAATTGCCGAACTGGAACCGTTTGACCGCGAACTGTTTGGCGGCATCGTCGGTTGGTGTGATGCCGAAGGTAACGGCGAGTGGGTGGTGACCATTCGTTGCGCACGCGTAGGCGCAAATCTGGTGCGCCTATTTGCGGGTGCGGGCATCGTGCCTGCTTCATCACCGGAATCGGAATGGCGTGAAACTGGCGTCAAACTTTCCACCATGCTCCAGGTATTTGGGCTTAATTAAGGACGATTCCATGACCATTCCTTTTACTCGCTGGCCGAACGAACTGGCTGCCCACTACCGCGAAAAAGGTTACTGGGCGGATTTGCCGCTAACCGATATTCTCAGCCGCCACGCAAACAATGACGCGATTGCGCTGGTCGACGGCGATCGTCATTTTAGCTATCGCGAACTCGAGCAGGCGGCAACGCGCCTGGCGGCGGCACTCAAAAAGCGCGGTCTGAATAACGGCGAAACCGCACTGGTGCAACTGGGCAACGTGTCGGAACTGTACATCACGCTGTTCGCGTTGCTGAAAATTGGCGTGGCTCCGGTGAACGCACTTTTCAGCCACCAACGCACCGAGATGGAAGCCTACGCAAAGCAAATTGAGCCCGTCGTGGTGATTGCTGACCGCAAGCATAATTTGTTTGCCCATGACGATTTCCTTGATGCGCTGAGCCAACAAAACCCATCGCTACGCATGGCGGTTCTGCTTAATGAAAATGACCGCGAACGTTCGCTAAGCGCATTGATTAATGAGCCAGAGGATAACTTTGTCGCCACGCCATCGGCGGCTGATGAAGTGGCCTTTTTCCAGCTTTCCGGTGGCAGCACCGGCACGCCAAAACTCATTCCCCGCACGCATAACGATTACTACTACAGCATTCGTCGCAGCGTCGAAATCTGCCGTTTTGATAGCCACACACGCTTCTTGTGCGCCATTCCTGCGGCGCATAACTACGCACTGAGTTCGCCGGGTTCACTGGGCGTGTTTTACGGCGGCGGTCGCGTGGTGCTGGCGAATGATCCGAGCGCCACACTGTGTTTCCCGCTAATCGAACGCCATCAAATTAATGTCACCGCACTTGTGCCGCCGGCGGTAAGCCTGTGGCTACAAGCGATTGGCGAGTGGGGCAGCAACCAGGCCCTGGAGTCGCTACAGCTGTTGCAAGTGGGTGGCGCGCGTTTGAGCGAAGCACTCGCCGCACGTATTCCCGCTGAAATTGGCTGCCAGTTACAGCAAGTATTTGGCATGGCAGAAGGGTTGGTTAACTACACGCGCCTTGACGATTCGTACTCCCACATCTTTAAAACACAAGGCAAACCGATGTGCCCGGACGACGAAGTTTGGGTTGCTGATGCAGACGGAAATCCACTCCCACAGGGTGAAGTTGGCCGCCTGATGACGCGCGGGCCGTATACCTTCCGTGGCTATTACCGCAGCCCGGAACACAACGCCCAGGCCTTTGATGCCAACGGTTTCTACTGTTCAGGTGATCTGATTTCTATTGCCGAAGACGGTTACATCACGGTTCAGGGGCGCGAGAAAGATCAGATCAATCGTGGTGGAGAAAAGATCGCCGCCGAAGAGATCGAAAACCTGTTGTTGCGCCACGAAGCGATCGTCCATGCCGCGCTGGTGTCGATGGAAGACAGCCTGCTGGGCGAGAAAAGCTGCGCGTTTATTGTCGGCAACCGTCCGTTACGTGCCGTGGAAATTCGCCGCTATTTACGCGAGCTAGGGATTGCGGATTTCAAGCTGCCTGACCGGATTGAAATTGTTGAACACCTTCCGCTCACCGCCGTGGGCAAAGTGGACAAAAAACGTTTGCGCCAGTTGATTGCTGATAAGCAACTGGCTTCCTGATTGACGGAGAATTTATGGCTATTCCAAAACTGAATGCATACACCTTACCGACGGCGGCTGACATCCCGGAAAACAAAGTGAACTGGGCGTTTGAGCCTGAGCGTGCGGCGCTGCTGATTCATGATATGCAGGAGTATTTCATCGATTTTTGGGGTGACGATTGCCCGATGATCCAGCAGGTTATCGCCAACATTGCCGCACTGCGCGAATACTGTAAGCGCCACAATATTCCGGTCTATTACACCGCGCAGCCTAACGCGCAAAGCGATGAAGACCGCGCGCTGTTAAACGACATGTGGGGGCCGGGCTTAAACAAACACCCAGCACGGCAGAAAGTGGTGGCGGAACTGGCCCCGGATGAACACGACACAGTGTTGACCAAATGGCGCTACAGCGCGTTTATCCGCTCGCCGTTAGAGCAAGCCTTAAAAGAGACCGGCCGTAACCAGCTGATTATCTGTGGCGTATACGCTCACATCGGCTGCATGACTACCGCAACTGATGCGTTTATGCGTGACATCAAACCGTTTATGGTGGCCGATGCGCTGGCAGATTTCACCCGGGATGAGCATCTGATGGCGCTGAAATACACCGCGGGTCGTTCCGGTCGTGTGGTCATGACTCGTGAATTGCTGCCAGAATCTGCCCCGCAAAATAAACAGCAATTACGCAGCGTGGTGTTGCCACTGCTTGATGAATCTGACATTCCTGAAGATGACGAAAACCTGATTGATTACGGCCTCGACTCCGTGCGCATGATGGCGCTCGCTGCTCGCTGGCGCAAAATCCATGCGGATATCGACTTCGTCATGTTGGCGAAAAACCCGACCATCGACGCCTGGTGGGCGTTGCTGTCAAGGGAATGAAAAGTATGAATACGGGCTTTATAGGAAAGCGTGTCTGGGTAACGGGTGCGGGAAAAGGCATTGGTTATCACACTGCGCTGGCGTTTAGCGAAGCAGGCGCGGAGGTTATCGGCTTTGATCTTGCGTTCCCGCTGGAGGTTTACCCGTTTGCCACCGAACAACTTAACGTGGCGGATGCAGACCAGGTGGCGAGTGTAGCTGCGCGTATTTTGAGCGAGAAGCCGCAATTGGATGTGCTAGTCAATGCCGCAGGGATTTTGCGCATGGGTGCAACCGACACCCTGGCGTTGCAAGACTGGCAAGAAACTTTCGCGGTCAACGTCGGCGGTGCGTTCAATCTGTTTCGTGCCGTGATGCCGCGTCTGCGTGAGCAGTGTAGCGGGGCGATAGTCACCGTCGCATCGGACGCGGCACACACGCCACGTACCGGGATGTCTGCTTATGGTGCCTCAAAGGCGGCACTGAAAAGCCTTGCGTTGACCGTCGGCCTGGAACTGGCGCCGTTTGGCGTGCGGTGTAATGTGGTGTCGCCAGGTTCGACGGACACCGATATGCAGCGCACGCTGTGGAAAACACCGGATGCTGAACAGCAACGGATTAAGGGTTTCCCGGAGCAATTCAAACTGGGGATTCCGCTGGGTAAAATTGCCCGCCCACAGGAAATCGCCAGCACGATTATGTTCCTCGCTTCATCGCACGCCAGCCACATCACGTTGCAAGATATTGTGATTGATGGTGGCGCAACGCTAGGCGCCTGAATGCGCATCTGGAAAAGAGAACTTACGCTCGAGGCGTTAAATAAAACCCGCGCGGGAACCCTGGTTGAGCATCTCGGCATTATCTATACACGCATGGACGACGAATGCCTGGAAGCCGAAATGCCAGTCGATAACCGCGCGTGGCAGCCCTTTGGTTTGCTGCACAGCGGCGCATCGGTGGTGTTGGGTTAACCTTGGGGTGGATGTCAATTATCCACCCCATATTTCGCTCTCCCGGACCGGGCAAGCGCAGCGTTATTCGACATCCTCTCTCACCCCAAAAGTGATCACCTTAACAAGCTGATGTAAAGACCTGGTCACACCACTGTATTCCAACGTTTCAATATTGTTAAATCCACGTAATTGCTATAGAACAAAACGGTAACACCGACGTCCTCTGGCTCTACACATGGAAAACAATTATGAATAATCCAGGGAAACACCTTATTTGGGCTGTGCTTGCACTTATCGGTGCATTCGCGCTCGGCTATATCGCACTAAATCGCGGCGAACAGATAAACGCATTGTGGATTGTGGTTGCCGCAATCTGCGTTTACCTCATCGCTTATCGTTACTACGGTCTGTTTATCGCTAAAAGCGTCTTAAACGTTGATGCCACTCGTATGACGCCAGCCGTGCGCCATAACGATGGTCTGGACTATGTCCCGACGGACAAAAAAGTATTGTTCGGTCACCATTTTGCTGCAATTGCAGGGGCGGGGCCGCTCGTTGGGCCGGTGCTTGCTGCACAAATGGGCTACTTACCCGGCATGCTCTGGCTGCTGTCTGGGGTGGTGCTAGCCGGTGCGGTGCAAGATTTTATGGTGTTGTTTGTCTCAACCCGTCGTGACGGGCGTTCACTGGGTGAACTGGTGAAAGAAGAGATGGGGAACACCGCGGGCATTATTGCTCTGGTCGCCTGTTTTATGATTATGGTCATCATCCTGGCGGTGTTGGCGATGATCGTCGTGAAAGCGCTGACCCACAGCCCGTGGGGAACGTACACCGTGGCGTTCACTATTCCGCTGGCGCTGTTTATGGGTGTGTACATTCGTTATCTGCGCCCGGGCCGTATTGGTGAAGTCTCGGTTATTGGCCTGGTGATGCTGATATTCGCGATCATCTCCGGTGGTTGGGTGGCTGAAAGCCCAACCTGGGCGCCGTACTTTGACTATACCGGCGTGCAACTGACGTGGATGCTGGTGGGTTACGGTTTTGTCGCCGCAGTATTACCGGTTTGGCTGCTGCTGGCACCGCGTGATTATCTCTCTACCTTCCTGAAAATCGGGACCATTATTGGCCTGGCGATTGGCATTTTGATCATGCGTCCAACGCTGCAAATGCCTTCTTTGACCAAATTTATTGATGGCACCGGCCCGGTCTGGACGGGCGACATGTTCCCGTTCCTGTTTATCACCATCGCCTGTGGTGCCGTTTCTGGCTTCCACGCACTGATAGCTTCTGGCACCACGCCGAAGATGCTGGCTAACGAAAACCAGGCGTGCTTCATCGGTTACGGTGGCATGTTGATGGAATCGTTTGTGGCGATTATGGCGCTGGTTGCTGCCTGTGTTATCGACCCAGGCGTGTACTTCGCGATGAACAGCCCAATGGCGGTACTGGCACCTGCTGGCACCACTGATGTGGTGGCGTCTGCGGCAAGTGTGGTCAGCAGTTGGGGCTTCCAGATTACCCCAGACATCTTGACCAATATTGCCAAAGAAGTCGGTGAGCAAAGCATTATTTCTCGTGCGGGTGGCGCACCAACGCTGGCAGTGGGGATGGCGTACATTCTTCATGGCGCGTTGGGCGGCCTGATGGATGTCTCGTTCTGGTATCACTTCGCTATCTTGTTCGAAGCGCTGTTTATTCTGACAGCAGTGGACGCCGGGACGCGTGCGGCACGCTTTATGCTGCAAGACCTGCTGGGGGTTATCTCTCCGAGCCTGAAACGCACTGATTCACTGCCTGCCAACTTGCTGGCGACCGGGCTTTGCGTGCTGGCATGGGGTTACTTCCTGCACCAGGGGGTTGTCGACCCACTCGGCGGTATCAATACCTTGTGGCCGCTGTTTGGTATTGCCAACCAGATGCTGGCAGGTATGGCGCTGATGCTGTGTACTGTCGTGCTGTTTAAGATGAAGAAACAGAAATATGCCTGGGTGACACTGTTGCCAACCTCGTGGTTGCTTATCTGTACTCTGACTGCTGGCTGGCAAAAAGCGTTCAGTCCGAATGCGAAAGTGGGCTTCCTGGCCATCGCTGATAAATTCCAGGCGATGATTGACAGCGGCAAAATCCCTGCGCAATACACCGAGTCGCAGCTTTCCCAGTTGGTGTTTAACAACCGTCTGGATGCTGGGCTAACCGTCTTCTTCATGGTGGTTGTGGTGGTGATTGGTTTGTTTGCGATTAAAACTGCGCGACAAGCGCTAAAATCGAACCTGCCAACCGTCAAAGAAACGCCATACCAGAAGATGCCTGAGGATCTGGATGTTATTGTTTCTGAAGCTAAAAGTGCACACTGATTTCTAGCAGCTATCCACCCTACAAAATCCACCCGACATGTGGATTTGTAGGGTGGATTAGCAAAGCGTCATCCACCATTTTATCCAGGTGCTACTATGTTCGACACGCTCGCTAAAGCTGGAAAATATCTCGGCCAGGCCGCTAAACTGATGGTTGGCGTCCCTGATTACGACAACTATGTGCAACACGTCCGTCTGACTCATCCGGAACAGACGCCGATGACTTATGAAGAGTTTTTCCGCGAGCGTCAGGATGCGCGATACGGCGGTAAAGGCGGCGCTCGCTGCTGCTAATCTAAGGAATTTGACATGAATCAAGCGGTATCAGTCACCCTGTTAACGGGCTTTCTCGGCTCCGGGAAAACCACACTCCTCAACTATTTTCTCGCCCATAACGACAGCGAACCCGTCGCCATTCTGGAAAATGAATTTGGTGCCGTCAATATCGATGGAGCCTTACTCAGGGGCGGTGAAAACGTCAGCGTCGTGGAGTTAAGTAACGGCTGTGTCTGTTGTAGTGTGCGCGGGGAGTTCACCGCAGCACTCAGAGAAATGCTGGAAAAACGCGCAGTGGGTCAGTTGAAATTTGACCGATTGATTGTCGAAACTACGGGGCTTGCTGACCCTGCACCTATCGTCCAAACTTTCTTTGTTGATGAACATTTACGTGAGGCGTTGCGCCTTGATGCGGTCATCGCGCTGGCAGATGCAGAGCATATCTCACGCCAGTTAGACGAACATGCAGTCGCTGCGTCCCAGCTTGGTTTTGCCGACAGAATTTTGCTGACTAAAGCGGACCGTGTCGATGACGAAGCGAAAGAACAGGCATTGGCGCGAATCCATCGCATTAACAATAAAGCCGATATTTTTGAGATAGTAAACGGTGAATGCCCGACGGAATTGTGGCTCGATCTGAACGCGTTTGAACTCACGGACAATATTGAGTTGGCATCAGGGTTTCGCGTGATTCGTGCTCATGATGACCCGCCCGTCAGTTTCACACCGTTCCGTAAAGCGACGGCCAAAAAGTCCTGGGATGACGCCATTCAGGCTCACGTTTTTGACGCCGGGTTGCTGGATGTGAAAAAGATTGGTGCGTTTATGGAAAGCTGTATAGCGCGTTTTGGCAACGACATGCTGCGTTATAAGGGCGTGTTGGCGATTGATGGCCATCCGCAACGCCTGATCGTGCAAGGTGTCCATAAAGTGGTGGGCTTTGATTACGGTTCCGCGTGGCTCCCGAGCGAATCGCGAATTTCACGCTTAGTGATTATTGGACGCTATCTGCCCATTGAAGAACTACGCCAGGAGTTTGCTGCAGCAACGATTTAAGTGTGAAAACAGGAATGTGATGTGAACCACGATTTACACTCATGCTGCATAAAGCTGTTGTACGAAACGAAGCAGTGTGGTTGTATAAATTTCGACGTTAAATCGCGTTAACACTATTCAGGATCCAAATGACTACATTCACTCGCAACACTGGCCTACTACTTACCGCGCTACCAGCCGCGGTGGTCGTCGTCGTGCGTGTGGTGGTGGTCGTCGGCAATGCGCCGTAGGGTCTGAATCAACGCATCGATTCCAAAACCCCGCCGGCGCAAACCGGGCGGGGTTTCTTGTTTTAGTCCCCCGGCCAAGAGCGAAACGGCACGAGAAGAAGGACTGGAGCATGGCAATTTCGGAAAACCCACCGCAAGCACACCGTATTACGGGCGCACAGTTAATTGTGCAAATGCTTGAGCATCATGGCATTACCACCATCAGCGGTATTCCCGGTGGCACCGTCCTGCCGCTCTATAACGCACTCAGCCAAAGCCAAAAAATCCGCCATATTCTGGCGCGTCACGAACAGGGCGCAGGCTTTATGGCGCAGGGAATGGCGCGTACGCAGGGCAAAGCCGCCGTGTGTATTGCCTGTAGCGGTCCTGGGGCGACCAACCTGGTCACAGCAATCGCCGATGCACGCCTCGACTCCATCCCGCTGGTGTGTATTACCGGCCAGGTACCAAAATCGATGATTGGCACCGATGCGTTCCAGGAAGTCGACACCTACGGCATTTCCATCCCCATCACCAAACACAACTACCTTGTCCGCGATATTACTGAACTGCCACAAGTGATTTGCGATGCGTTCCGCATTGCTGAATCTGGCCGCCCAGGACCGGTATGGATTGATATTCCAAAAGACGTGCAGACCGCTGAAATCGATATCAGCGAACTGCCGCCAGTTTCCGCCCATACTCCAGCGCCGCAGTTTGAAGCACAGCAAATTGCCGATGCCGCAGCGATGATTAACCAGGCGCAGCGCCCGGTTTTGTATCTCGGCGGCGGAGTTATCAATGCGCATGCCAACGCTCGCGCACTCGCTGAAAAAGCTCACCTGCCAACCACGATGACGCTGATGGCGCTCGGCACCATTCCGGCGAAACATCCGTTATCGTTGGGCATGTTGGGGATGCATGGTGCGCGCAGCACCAACTACATTTTGCAGGAAGCAGATTTGTTGATTGTTCTGGGTGCACGTTTTGATGACCGCGCGATTGGCAAAACCGAAGAATTCTGCCCGAACGCAAAAATCATTCACGTGGATATCGACCGTGCTGAGTTGGGCAAAATTAAGCAAGCGCATGTGGCGATTCGCGCGGATGTCGGTGAAGTGCTGGAACAATTACTGCCTAAAATCGAGGCCCAACCCCGCCAGAAGTGGCTGGAACAAGTCGCCGGTTTGCAGCAAGAATTCCCGTTCAATATGCCGGGTGCAGACAACCCATTAACCCCATACGGCCTGATTAACGCGGCGGCTGCTTGCGTCGATGATGAAGCGATTATCACCACCGATGTTGGGCAACACCAAATGTGGGTGGCCCAGGCTTATCCGCTGAACAGACCGCGCCAGTGGCTGACTTCTGGTGGCCTGGGGACCATGGGCTTTGGTCTGCCTGCCGCGGTAGGTGCTGCACTGGCTGAACCGCAGCGTAAAGTGCTGTGCTTTACTGGCGACGGCAGCATCATGATGAACATCCAGGAAATGGCGACTGCTGCCGATCATAATCTGGATGTGAAAATTATCCTGCTGAACAACCAGGCGCTGGGGCTGGTACACCAACAACAGACGCTGTTCTATCAGCAGAATGTCTTTGCGGCGACCTATTCCGGACAAACTAACTTCCTGAAAATTGCCGAAGGTTTTGGCCTCGCGACCTGTGATTTAAATGCCGCGCAAGACCCGCAGGCGGCACTGCAAGAAGCCATTTCACGCCCTGGTCCTTGCCTGATTCACGTGCGCATCGATGCCAGTGAAAAAGTATTCCCGATGGTGCCGCCAGGTGCTGCCAACATTGAGATGATTGGAGAGTAAGCCATGCAACAATTAACCGTTATTCTGGAACTTACGGTGAGCAACCATCCGGGCGTGATGTCTCACATTTGCGGCCTGTTCGCCCGCCGCGCCTTTAACGTCGAAGGCATTCTCTGTCTCCCGCTGCCACAGGGCGACCAGAGCCGTATCTGGCTACAAGTCGTAGACGACCAGCGCCTCGAGCAAATGATAAGCCAAATAGACAAGCTTGAAGATGTGGTGCAAATCAGGCGCGACGCAGACGGTGCGGGCGTGTTTGGCAAGCTTGCAGCGTTGGTACAGTAGCGCATAAAACGGGGGGCAGGTGTTTTAGCCACCCCGTTTAACCTTCCATCCTTGAGTGATTCATCATTTCCTACTGCAATTCCTCGTTGTTGTTTTCAAATTCTGAAAGCTTCTCGCAAAAAAATAATCTGGTCGAAATTAAGCCAACCTGACGGCGTAAATCCAGGGTAGATTGGCCTGCGTAAAAGTGGTGCGTATAAAAAGTGAGCTTGGCGAACGTGTTTCTTTGGCATATGCTATGGCATAGGCCATTTGGCACCAGGAGTTACCATGGAACGCGTCGCAAAGCTTTTTAAAAACGGCAGAAACCAGGCGGTGAGGTTACCGGTGGAATTTGAGTTTGATACCGACAGGGTGTATATCCGCAAAGACAAGGATGGAAACGTGATTCTTTCAAAAAACCCAGCTAAACCAGAAGGATGGGATAACGTTTTTGCTTTAGTGAAAAAAGCAAAAGTGCCTGATACCTTCCTTGATGAACACGAACGTAACCAGGGTATTGCAGGCCGAGATCCTTTTGCCGGGATGGACTGATGATGTACATGCTGGATACCAACACGGTGAGTTATCTTTTCCGCCAGCATCCTAAGGTGATGGAAAAACTTGCCCAAACGCGGCCTGTAGAAGTCTGTATATCCAGTATTACAGAAGCTGAGTTGCTGTATGGCGTTGCTAAGCGCAAGAGCAAACCATTAACTGCGGCAGTGCAGGGTTTTTTGGAAACAGTATCCGTTTACCCATGGGACAGTGAGGCGGCAAAAACCTACGGGCAGTTACGTGCGGCGATGGAAAAGCAAGGCAAAGTGATGGGCCAGTTTGATCAATTAATTGCCGCTCACGCACTGAGCCGAAATGCGACGATGGTGACAAGTGACCGGGCCTTTGCCATGGTCGGGAGTTTACCCGTTGAGGACTGGACTCTCTAACATTACACCCCTATGCCACGTTGTAGCTGTTGTGCAATCTGGTTTATCTGTGCCATTGATCCATGTCCAATCACCATAAACTGGTGAGTTTTATCGGCCCAAAAAACAATGTTCATCCCTAGCCTTTGTTCATTTTGAGCGGCCATGGGTGAGCCTGAGTTTCCCGTGATGCACAGGGCTAATGGGCCACTGGCCGAGTCAAGCCAGGTAATTTGTGCAATACGACGATCGTCATAAGCCAACGTCCGGGCATTCTTAAGCGTTGCATCGGGTAGCGTGATTTTCACGCTGGTCAGCGCAAGACCTAATTGCTGCCCAGTGGTATGCAGTTGGTTCTCTAGCGACTCAGTCGAAGGCGTATCCACCAGCGTTTCTGGGGTATATAACGCCATATATTGCGCAACCAACGCGCGCCAGTTTTCCTCTGGTTGAGCGAAATGCATAAATGCACGATCACCCATCACACCCAGTGCCAGAAAACTGACCGCAGCGGCAATGAGATGGCGTCTGGATACCACAGCCTTTGCGGGAGTGAGGTAAGCCTGCAAGCGAGATTGCGGTGCAGCTTCCAGCAGGGGGGCGAAAGCGGTTTTGAAAGGCAGGTTGCTACGCTCTAACAACGCCAGTCGTTCAGCCAAATGTTCATCATGATTAAGACGTTCTTCAAGCTCCCGGCGCTCCATTGTGCTGAGTTCATTGTCCAGATACGCCACCAGCAGCTCATCAGTATTGACAGTAAATGTCATGAACTTTCTCCTTTTAAAGATGGCGAATCAGGCTGAAGTGCTCGGTCCTGAGCCAACGTCAGCCGTGCGGTAGCGAGCCTGCTCATCACGGTTCCTACGGGAACATTGAGAATTTTAGCCGCCTCGCGATATGACAATTCTTCCACATAAACCAGAAATACCGTGTCACGCTGGGCTTCGGGTAAGCGAGCCACTCGTTTCATCACGTCGTTTGTCCAGATAGCATCGTCGCAGCTTTCGTTGCCTGTGAGCTCGTCGATATCCACAAAACCTTGCCCGCGACGGATCAGCTGCGCCCGAACCTCATTGAGCCAAATGGAGTGCAGGATAGAAAAGAGCCAGCTATCCATCCTGCTGCCTGCCTCAAATTGTGCAGCGCGTTCAATGGCGCGCACACAGGTTGCCTGCACTAGATCATCGGCAATATCCCGCTGATGGGAGAGCACCAGGCCATAGCGCCACAGGCGTGAAAGGTATTGTGCAAGATCGCGGCGTATCGCTTCGCTACTAATTTTCGCCTCCGGCTATGATTCGGGATGGCCATCGATGGCTGCGGACAAATCGCGATACTCTTCGCAGCCGGTGCCACATAAGGTTTTGATGGCGGCGAGCTGTTCACGAGCGAGATCGGGACGGTTTTTGATCATGTACGCTTCTCCTAAATACTCGCGAACTTTGGGATATTTCGGATCCAGCGCGACAGATTTTAAATAATAGCTGATCCCTTCGTCAGTACGCCCCAGTTTGCGGGTGGCATAGCCGCGATAGTTCAGCGCTTCGGCGGTGTTTTTCTCTTTCAGGGTGTTGAGCATATCCAGCGCTTCCTGGTAGCGGCCCGCTTTTGCCAGTGCATACGCGTAGTCGGTGCGGGATTCATCCCCAATCATGCCGCCTTTATCCACCATGCAAGTTTTGGTTTTTGAGTCATAAATTTGCCCTTTAGGGCAGGTTGGAGGAGTCGGTTCGTTGTCGTTGCTGCCTCCCATTGCCTGAGCGTAGCCGGAAAACAGCAGCAAACTGGTCACAACAGCGGGAAGGACCTGACGGTAAAAACGTTTCATGATAGTACCCTCGTGGTGTTCGGTATGGAGTAAACACTCGGGACCGTGAATTTATTCGTTTTATTTTTATCACCTGAAGGATTGTTCTGAGTTGCCGGGCAAGCCTGTATTCAACTTCTATACTTGATGTTCGTGTCAATAAAATAGGAGCGATTACATGACCATTCATAAGAAAGGGCAGGCTCACTGGGAAGGTGACATTAAACGCGGCAAAGGGACTGTTTCCACCGAAAGTGGTGCGTTAAAAGAACAGCCCTATGGTTTTAATACGCGATTTGAAGGTGTTGCCGGTACCAATCCGGAGGAGTTAATTGGTGCGGCACACGCCGCCTGTTTCTCGATGGCGCTTTCGCTAATGCTTGGCGAAGAAGGCTACACGGCGGAAAGTATCGATACGACAGCTGATGTCTCGCTGGATAAAACCGACGGTGGTTTTGCTATCACCAAAATTGCGCTAACCAGCAACGTCAAAGTGCCAGATGCGGATAGCGATAAATTCGACAAAATCATTCAGAAAGCCAAAGCCGGTTGTCCGGTTTCGCAACTACTAAAAGCTGAAATCACCCTCGACTACAAACTCAATTAATGCTCAGCCAGCGCTGTCTCCGGTGAATCCCGGCGGCAGCGCTGCGCCTTTTATCTTCATGCTGGAAGGCTTGCCGCAAAGCTGAAGCATCACCCCGAATACCTCTCACTCTATTCCTCAGCCCTGGGCTAGCCTGCTGTGGCACGAAATAATTGTGCTCAAAATAAACACATTGACTGGTGTGGCATAAAAGCTACAATCGAGAGGTTTCAAGGATGAATATCATTAAGTACTTCAAACTGGAAAACGGTAAAGCACCGTTGCGTGAGTGGTTAAAAGCATTAAGCAACCCGTACGCAAAGATGAAAATTGTCCGGCGTATTAACCAATTAGCGCTTAATAACCCAGGTGACCATAAGCCCTGCAGGCAAGGCGTGTGGGAAATGCGGATAAATGAAGGACCGGGTTACAGACTCTATTACGCCCTGGAAGGAAAAAATACTTACCTACTTCTGCTCGGTGGCGATAAACGCAAACAACAAGCGGATATCGAGCAGGCTGTTGCATGGTGGCAAGAATATCAGGAGTTGAAAAATGAAATTTAGCGAATTCGACCAAACAGTCATTGAAATGCTTCAGGAAGATCCAGCTTTTGCCGTTGAATATATGAAAGGGGCATTTGCGGGGCTGGATGAAGAAAATGGAGAGGTACTTTTCTTGCTGGCGTTACGTTGCCTTGTTGAAG
>NZ_DATERI010000155.1:0-18248 GCF_035271705.1 Buttiauxella sp. | reverse complement strand
GTACGGGAGGAGAGGTCATTATTTCCCGCAGCAATTTCAGTGGCACCGCTATAAATCGCATCGGAACCATCACGTACACTGCCGACGGTAACAATCAGTTCTTGCTGCATGTGGCGAACGCTGGAAATCAGTTCGCTCATTTCATTTCGACCGGTGGAAACGATTTTTTCCGTCAGGTTACCATCAGCGATTTCACGGATATGGCCGATAATCACAGACAACGGTTGTAGCAGGATGCGGCGCATACCGAACCACACCAGAATAATCACCGCGAAGAGTGCCAACGCCAGCCCGCCGATTTGCCATTTAGCAAAGTTGTAATCTTGGGTGCTGGAAATATACGACTGCTCGTACATGCGGTCGTTCAAGTCGATGTATTTGCCATATTCAGTCTGGAGGGCGTTTTGCAGTCCTTGCGTGGACTGTGCAAAATAGGCATCCATGTTGCCGCTTTCCAGATAACCCACCAGTTCGCTCAACGCCTGGTTATAGCTCTGGTAATCGTCGTCAATACCCTTCACCAGGGTTTCTAGCTCTGGGTTAATCGCGGGGATTTGTTTGAACGCGTTGTAATGCGTTTGCGCTTCAGCCAGAGATTTTTTGGCGTTATTTAAGAGATCGGTTTTTGCCGCACTTTGCCCATTGCTGCTATCCATCAACATGCGGGCAGCGGAACGGCTCAGGTTGATGCGCGTTTGCAACATCAATTCCCACGTGTCAGCCAGTTCGGATTGCTGAACACGTAACTCTCTGGACACTTTAAAACTGTCACTGTTTTGTTTAAGTGAGTTAAAAAACATTCCGCCAGAGATGAGTTGGAGGAGCGCGAACACCACCAGCACCATCATTAACATGGTGACAACGCGAATACGGTTCAACATATAACACCCTTTAAATTATTTCTTATGAGTGTTATCGGCATGCGCCCTGGAAACTTTACGTCAAACTTTTGGCGTCGATTGTCGGATGGTGATGCGTTTATCCGACATGATCAAGTCAGTTAAAAAGCGACATCCACCACTAGCGTATCGGAGTAGCTTCCGGCGGGAGGTGTGGTTTGCGTCGTCAGCACTTTTGCCACGTAATTGTAGTTACGCAGTAAACCGTCACTGCTCAAATCCGATGATGCAGAACTATCCCAACGTTCTGCACCGAGGCTGCCCCAGCGGTCAGTACCATTGGATTTATAGATTTCATAACTCATATAGTTATTACCACTTTTCATTCGTCGTACCGTTCCCGAGACATTCGCGCCATTGCTAATACCGACGGTGTAAGTACTGCCTTTAGTACAGGTCACAGCAATGCTTTGTGAGACACTTTTAAAGTTTTGTACCAACGGTGCACTATCGAAATTGACTGGAGGGGCAGTTATCGTGCTGCAATCGTTGGAGACCGTCAGTGAAACAGTGGTGCCCAGCGAGCCACTGCCGGTCTGGTAAGCCAGGCAAACTGCGACGCCAAGACTGCACACATTCCAGTCAATACGGAAATTTAGCACCACGCTGTATGACCCGGCACTGATGTTTTGCCCGGCAATCGTGCGCAGGTAAATTGGCAAGGTATAGCGTTTGCTGGCCAGCAAACTCAGTAGTGTGCCGCCACTCCAGGTGTAACTCCCGCCGACCTGGACTTCACTGCTCCCCGCGCATCCCGACTCGACACACACTACCACCGGGACGTTATCCGGGTTGCTGGCGTCGTCGGTACGCCTGAGTAGGCCACGAGTCCCCGTGACGGCAGGCGTTGCCCCCAGATAGGTGAGTTTTATCGAGTCGGCGGTGAGCAAATTCAGCACCGAATCGCAATCAACGGAAATGGAGGTACTGGTGTTCTGCACGGTGGAACCCACCACAAACGAGCTTTGGGTGCCAAACGTACCATTCACACCACTCAAGCGACAGTCCGCTTGCGCAGGCATCGTGATTTGCAGCAGCACGACGGCCAGCAAAATCCACAGCCCGCGCGCGAACATCATGCGCCGTCCCGGCAGACCAGCGGGCCGTATGTTTTCAGCTTACGGTCGGGATTCTTATCCAGCGTTAATGTGACGCGGCAACGTTTTCCATCCGGCAAAGTGACGGTCAGTGGATTCACATCACTGAGGTTTTCGAGATAGACAATTCCGTCGTAACCCACTGGCGCAGGCGGTTGCAAAGAGCGGTAAACCTGGCTTGATAGCGGCAAATCTTTGCCGTTGCTGTCTTGCAAAATCACACTCGCGACGCGCTGCTGCTGCATCGGGAAATGGAGGACATATCCGCTGTGACGGCGCAAGGCTACGCGGTGCTCGGTATCTTTAATCCGCGTATCCGCAGGCAGATTCAGAGTATTGATGCTGTAGTTCGCCGGATAATAAGACGAGACGCCGCTTATCAGCAGGTAGCCGTCATCGTCGGTGGTACCCACTGGCTGGTTTTCAAAATTCACCGTCACATCACCAAAACCATCGGTGCTGACCACCATAAAGGCATCGTTAACCCGGTTCGCCGCAAGCCATGTGTTATCCATCATCACCAGTGCACCGGACATTTCGCCCCACTGGGTGTAGTTATCACGCTGCCCGTAAACGCCGCCCTGTAATTCCACTTTATTGTTGCGCCAGCCAAGCGTTGCCTGTTGATAATCGTCGGTGTCGCTCTGATGTGCATAGGCAAGATTCCAGCTAAAACCGCCGTTGCTCGGCATCGCGTGGTTGTAATTGACCCGCTGCGTACTGCCCGCATCAGGTGTGCTTTCGACGCTAAACGCGGCGCTTTCTTCCGCGCCAAAAGGCACCTGCAATGACAGCGCCAGACTCCAGCCGTTTTGCGCCGGATCGTGGCTGGCCGCGAGATAAAAGCTGCTGTTTCCCCACAGATTTTTGCTCCACGATAGATTCAGCAACTGCGTTTTTTCATCATCGAAACTGCGAATATCAATCCACGCGGCACCGAGGCTGCCATAGCCACCGAGGTTAAAAGAGAGTGAGTATTGGTCGGTGCTGCGACTGAGGCTGGCTATCGGTTGGTTGTTTTCGTCATACATGTCAGGAGAATCATAGAGCGCGAGGTTGCCGAACCCCCGATCACGGTGGCTATGCTGGGTGCCGATGTTGAACCATTCGGTGTTGTATTGATAACCCCAGTTCACCTGCTGTCCACCCTGCCCGCGCATTTCACTGCGCGAATAAGCCCCGTTCACCACGCCAAAATTCCCGAGTTTCACCAGCGTCCCGACCCCACCCAGCGCCAGCGATTGCGCTCCTTCTGCGTGGCTTTCCAGCGTCCAGTAATCATTAACCCCGTAACGATAAGAACCACTGGCTGCCGCAGGACCATAGGAAAAGTTTTCGATGCCATAGTCACGCCGCAAACTGCCTAGGGTGAACGCGCCGTCGCTCAAGCCGGGTTTCAGCAGTTGGCTTGCGACATAAAACGGCAGCGTGGTGGAGACCTGGCGCCCTAACGCATCGGTGGTCACCAGCACCGCATCGCCGGAGCCATTGATGTAAGGAAGATTGGTTAAGGTAAACGGGCCGGGTTGCAGCTGGGTACTGCCGCTGCGATAGCCATTGATAAACACATCGACGGTGGAAGGCACCGCCGCTTCACCGGAAAATGCCGGTAACGGATAGGTGATTAAATCCGGGCGTAATGAGAAATCACGGCCAATTGAAATGCCGCCCATGCGCACACTGTTGCTCCAGCTTAATGCGTCACTCACCACATCCCCTGCTGACCAGCTAATGATGTCATCTTCATCGGTGCCGGTTAAGGTGGTGTCGTAGCGCAGATAGCCTTCGGTGCCTCCGGCCTCGTAGTCGGAGAGATCCTGTCGATACGTGCCGGTTGAAGAGAGGCTGAGATTGCCGCCAAACACCCGTAACTCATGCCAAACCGTGGCCTGACTGCCGCTATTTTGTGAATGGTTGGCATAAATGTCGTAATTGAGCAGCGCCCCGTTGCCGCTTAACGGTTTAAAACTCGCATCCTGCTTGCCCAACAAAATGGCCTGGCTGGGTAACCACTCGTTGGGAACGGCCATTAACAGGCGTTGACCGCTGCTGTCGTATTGAGTTTTCACACCGTTAAGCGCCGAGACATTCACCTCATCAGTGGTAAATTTATCCCCCGGCAATCCGGCGCGTTGTAAATCCGCGCGGCTGACAAAAAATTGCCCGTTACGCTGAGTCACTGGCACTACCAAACCGCTATCCCACTGGTTAAACACCAACGACAAATGGAACATCGCTGAGGAGTTCAGAGCGTCCGCATCCGGCGGCGGGGGCAATGCGTCATCTTGCTGCGCGCCATGGCTACTTAGCGGCAAAGATAAGATAAGCATGGCCACAAGTAATCGGCTCAATTGACCGGAGAGGATTGCCATTGCCCAGAACGAGCATTGATCGTTGCTGACAGATGGTCAGGTCGGGTGAACGATGCCGGTAACGGCCATTCACGCTGGCTACCGGGTAATACATAGCCCATCAGCCCGTCGGTCAATGCACGTTGCTGACTCCCCTGGCGTAATGTCACGTTACTCAGTCGCGCATGGATATTCCCGCGATTAGAGACTTGTAAGGTGGGCTGGCCATTTTCATTCACCACACGCCACGACAATTTCGCCGGTTCGGTATTCGCATGGTTGCTGGCGGCTTTTTCGATTTGCATACCCGCGCCATAAGAAAAGAGCGGGATGGAGTAGCGCATTTGCAACTTCAAACCCATTTGCGGTTTGTTGCTGTCCGCAGGCTGGGGAATTTCATCCACAACAATCCGGTATGCCAGCTCCTGACCTGACGGCACCACGTTCTGTTTGATCAGCCGGATAAGCTGTTTGCCGCCCCCTTCAATGCGCACAATGGGCGGGCTGGCGACCACATCCTGCTGCGCTTGATATTTTTCATGCCCTTGTTGTTGCTGCCAGCCAACCACCCGCACCTGCATGGTGGTTGCGCTGTCGCTTTGGTTTTGGATCCACAATTCTGCGGCTTTGGCATCGGAATCAAGGTAGGGATCTATCGGCCAAATCAGGATGTTTCCTGCCGCCAGCACTTGTGCGCTGACTGATAAGCCTGCTGCGAAAAATAGTGTACGCGAGCGCCATTGCATCATTGTTTTCTCCCTTTTTTACCATGACAAGGTCACAGTAAGTTGGTCGGTATAAACCCCTGCCGGACTCATGCCGGTTAATTGTGCCGCCCCAAAAATAGGCAACGTAATGTTGTTACTGTTGCTGTAGGTCATCGCCACCCCCTGATTCACCAGAATTTCTGTGTTGGCTGTCAGTGCACCGCTGGTATACAGGCGGTATGGCACTTTTTCACTGCTGCCGGTGCGCACCATATTGCGTATTGAGGTGTAATTTTTGCCGCCATCAATGGACATGCTTAACGCCACTCCTGGCGTACAAGCCAGTTCCAGCGAGGTGTTTGGTATAAATGCGTTGCTGGCGATGCCACTTTCCACCCCGCTGTGCGTGCCAAAATTCAGGCTACCAAAATTGCCACCGCTACCACTGGCGACAGAACAACCCGGCGTGATGGTGGCCCCAACCTGAAATGACTGCGTGGTGGCTGAATAGGCTGGCATCACAACCATCAGCCCCAAAAGCCCGGCGTGAATTTTATGCAAAGCGCGGCCCTCAGCAGTGGTCATTGCCTGCTGTTAATCCATGAAATGGAAATCCTAAAAGGGACCCGGACGGGTTAGTAGGTCACACTGACGTTAATCACGTCCGTGTATGTCCCTGGTTTCACAGTCACGCTGTCTCCCCCACCCTGAATACGCCCGTAAACACTGTAATTATCGACACCAGCGGTGGTGGAGGCTTTCGGGATGGCTGCATTGTTGGTGATGACATTACTGAATGCGCTGTCGCTATAGATGCTGTACGCCACACCTTGTGTCGCGTCAGAGGTGTTGACCAGATAGCGGGCGGGTGTTCCTGGAGTGCCGACAGTGGTGCCCGGCGCGCTGTTGGTGCTGCCCGTCACCTGAACGGCGTAAGTCGAACCGGTGGTACATTGGATTCCAAAGCTGTTGCCGCCTGCTGCACCAGATAATTCCGTGGTCAGCGTCGAGAAGGTTGCCGGATGTTCGCCAAAATCCAGTGTGCCAAAATTGATGCCATTCTGAGCAGGTGAGCCGTTAATCAGGCAGCCATTAGTCAGAGTGAGTGTCGCATTGATGGTCCCATTACTGGTCACCGCCTGCGCCCCGGTTATGCCACAAAGTAAACCACTACCACAAAGCATTAAGAGTGTGTGTGCTTTCATTGTTAAGCCTCATTTTGTTGCACAACCGATCCCCTTCAACAGTCGGGTGCTGAATCCGCTAACTTACTGAAATTTAGTTTAGGAATTCAGGAATAACCAGAAAGTGTGCATCAAATCAGCCGAACGCCTTATTGCAAAATATTTTGCTTTATAATCAAAACACTAACTACAAATTCGCAGAATCACTCTGCTATTTTTGCGTAAATATTAATATTATTTTCGTGATGGTAATCACGCTGTTACATAAACTCTGCTGATTTAACAAATGCGACAAAAAGTAAAAAATTGTTGAATCCAGACGTCATTTGCTTCAATTTATGGGCCGAATATAAATTGAGAAATCATAATAATTACATATATCTCAATGGGTTAAATAATAATCACTCAATCAATCAATGGGGTTACTACGTAATTGTCTAGTTCAAACAAACTCACGCTATTTATTCTGCTCTTCATGTTCGCGGGTATTCTCTCAGGGGCCGCCATCCATGAATATGCCGCCGCAGACAACATCAAAAGTTATGCCGATAACATCACGCTATTTACCGACATTTTTTTACGCCTGATCAAAATGGTCATCGCCCCTCTGGTGTTTAGCACCTTGACGGTTGGCATCATGAAGATGGGTGAAACCTCAACCATTGGCCGCGTCGGTGGTAAAGCGATGGTGTGGTTTATCTCCTCTTCTATCCTTTCCATTCTGGTGGGTTTGTTTATCGTCACGCTCCAGCAACCGGGCGCTGGCATGAATCTCCAGATTCCAACAGGGGATGTGCAAACCGGCCTTGCCGTGAGCGGTATGAACCTAAAAGCCTTTATCTCACACACCATTCCGACCAGCATCGCAGGTGCGATGTCGAATAACGAAATCTTGCAAATTGTGGTGTTCTCGTTGTTCTTCGGGATTGCCGGGGCATCACTGGGGGAGAAATTCACCTCACCATTAGTCGCGGCACTGGATGTGGTTTCCCACATCATGCTGAAAGTGACGGGCTACGTCATGTACGTGGCACCACTGGCAATTTTTGCTGCTATTTCTTCTGTGATTGCCACCGAAGGCTTGGGTATTTTGCTCAACTACGCCTCGTTCATCGGCGGTTACTATCTGGCGATCATTCTGACGTGTATGGTGTTGATTGGTGTCGGCTACATGGTGCTCAAGCGTGATGTATTCCGTCTGATTACCATGCTCAAAGATCCCGTTCTGGTGGCCTTTACCACCAGCAGCTCCGAAGCGGCTTACCCTAAAACACTTGATCAACTGACTCGATTTGGGTGTTCTCGTAACATCGCTTCTTTCGTGCTGCCAATGGGTTATTCATTCAACCTGGTCGGCTCAATGGTGTATTGCTCTTTTGCCTCAATGTTTATTGCACAGGCGTATAACATCCATCTGACGTTCTCTGAGATTGTGGTTCTGATGCTGACATTGATGCTGGCGTCCAAAGGTATCGCAGGTGTGCCACGTTCAGCGTTGGTGGTGCTGGCCGCAACCATTCCGAGTTTTAATATTCCGGTGGCGGGTATTTTACTGTTGATGGGTATTGACCACTTCCTGGATATGGGCCGTTCAGCGATTAACGTGCTAGGTAATGGTGTGGCGACGGCGATGCTGTCGAAAAATGAAGGTGAGATGGAAGAGTCAATTGAAGCAGGTGAACAGGTAGAGGCGTGATTTACCGGTGATAGTGGCGGATGGCGTTTGCGCTCATCCGCCCTACAATACTAGGCCACGCGGCTTACATCATCGATCAGTGCCATCTCTTCGCTATTGAGCAGCTTCTCGATATTAACCAAAATCAGCATACGTTCACCCAGTGCACCCAGGCCGGTCAGATATTCCGTTGAAAGCGTTACAGCAAATTCTGGTGCCGGGCGGATTTGTTCTGCAGTCAGAGACAAGACATCAGACACGCCATCCACCACGATACCCACAACACGCTGGCCAAAGTTCAGCACGATAACAACCGTGTTATCGTTGTATTCCACGTCATCTTGCGCAAACTTAATTCGCAGATCGAGGATGGGCACAATCACACCGCGCAGGTTCGTCACCCCTTTAATAAATGCAGGTGTGTTAGCAATACGCGTCACTTGATCGTAACCGCGGATTTCCTGCACTTTTAAAATGTCGATGCCGTATTCTTCGTCACCGAGGGTGAAAACGAGGAACTCTTGCCCTACTGTTTCCCCGGTCAATTTAGTCACATTGGTTAATCCAGTCATTTAATTTCCTATTATCAAACCCGGAGGATTAGGCGGCGTGGCCAGCCATACGTTGTTCACGATTCAAACCTTGCAGTGCTGAAACATCAACAATCAGCGCGACACTGCCATCACCGAGAATGGTTGCAGCCGAAATGCCCGGCACTTTGCGATAGTTGCTTTCGAGGTTTTTCACCACCACTTGATGCTGACCAATTAATTGATCAACCAGCAGTGCGTAACGCCGTCCGGCGCTTTGCAAAATCACCACGATACCTTGCGTCGCTTCAGTTTTTGCCCCAGCAACATCGAACACTTTCCACAATTCAACCAGCGGCAAGTATTCGCCACGCACTTCCAGCACGCGCTCACCACCGGCCAGAGGATGCAGAACATCTTCCTTCGGCTGTAACGATTCCATCACTGCGTTGAGCGGCAAAATAAAGACTTCGTTGCAGACTTTTACTGACATCCCATCAAGAATGGCCAGTGTCAGCGGCAGCAAAATACGGATAGTCGTGCCGACATTGGCCTGGGATTTGATTTCGACATGGCCACCCATTTCCTGGATGTTACGTTTCACCACGTCCATACCCACACCACGTCCGGACACATCCGTGACTTGCTCGGCGGTCGAGAATCCAGGGGCAAAAATCAGCATCCCCACTTCATCGTCAGACATGTTTTCGTGTACCGGCATGCCTTGCGATAGCGCTTTGGCAAGAATGCGTTCACGGTTCAGACCGGCACCATCGTCAGAAACTTCAATGCAGATATTCCCGCCCTGATGCTCTGCTGAAAGAATCAAATTACCCACCGCAGACTTACCCGCCGCAAGGCGTTTATCCGGTGATTCGATACCGTGGTCGAGACTATTACGTACCAGGTGAGTCAGCGGGTCGATAATGCGTTCGATTAAACTTTTATCCAGCTCAGTCGAGCTACCTTGCAATGTCAGTTCAACTTGTTTATCCAATTTACTTGCCAGATCACGCACCAGACGCGGGAAGCGACTGAAGACATATTCCATTGGCATCATACGGATAGACATCACCGACTCTTGCAAATCACGGGCGTTACGTTGTAACTGCCCCATGCTGGTAATCAATTCGCCATGTTGAACCGGGTCAAGCTCGTTGGAACGTTGGGCTAACATCGACTGAGTGATAACCAGTTCGCCCACCAGGTTAATGAGCTGATCGACCTTTTCTACGGCGACACGAATACTGCTCGATTCGCTGACGCGCGGCGCTTTAGCTTCTCTTTCGCTACGCGGTGAGACAGGTGCCGCAGGCGCGACTTCTTTCACCACTTTAGCCACGGGTTGCGGTGCATTCACGGCAACGGCAACCGGTGTTTCAACCACCGCAACATCAGCGACAGCGCTGCTTGCCGTTAACGGCAAAAATGCAATTTGTTCGGGTTCGATAACAAAACAGAGCACAGCGGTGATGTCATCGGCGCTGACGGTAGTTTCTAACGTCGCCGTGACTGAATCTTCACCTTGTTCGACATCGCTAATCGAGCCGAGGTTTGATAGCTCTTCGATCAACAAATTGCGTTCGCTGGCTTTCAGACCACTAATGGCAATGCGGACATGGCCGTCACTGGCTGGACGCGATTCAACAGTTTCTGTCTCAACCACCGTTAATTTTGTGCCGTGCGCAGGTGCTTCGCCTTTGGCTTCCAGAGCCAGTTGGCGTAACGCTTTGCAGATATAGTCGAAACTCTCGGCATCCGGTTCCTGGGAGCTTTTATAAGCGTCCAACTGTTCTTGCATAATATCTTTGGTTTCCAAAAACAGGTTGATAATATCGGTGTTAAGTTGCATCTCACCGCGTCGCGCTTCGTCCAACAGGTTTTCCATTAGGTGCGTGGTTTCCTGCAAAATGGAGAAGCCGAATGTACCCGCGCCTCCTTTGATCGAGTGTGCAGCACGAAATATGGCGTTGAGCTGCTCTGAATCTGGCGCTTCAGGCACCAGATTCAGCAGGTGTTGCTCCATATCAGCCAGTAGCTCGTCGGCCTCGTCAAAAAATGTTTGGTAAAAATCGCTGATATCCATACTCACGCTATCACCTCGTACCGGATTGTGGCGGTAATGTGTTCTGCGCCGGTTCGACGGTCACAGGTTGTTGGAGAATGCTTAGTGGCTGATTATCGCTTTCTGCGTTTTCGTGCACGATGGCCTCTTCAGCTTGTTTGTTCAGTACCAGTAAACTAATGCGGCGGTTAATCGCATCGTCAGCGCCGCGGTTGGTTAGGCGCATGGTAGATGCCATACCCACAACACGCAGGACTTTGCCGTCGATAAGCCCACCCGACATCAGTTCACGTCGCGAACTATTTGCCCTGTCAGCAGACAATTCCCAGTTGCTATAACCACGCTCTCCCATGGCATAAGGCAAATCGTCAGTGTGACCCGATAAACTAATTTTATTAGGAAACTCATTCAGTAATGGTGCAATGCTGCGCAGAATATCGCGCATGTAAGGTTCAACCTCAGCACTGCCATTCTTAAACATTGGACGATTCTGGCTGTCAATAATTTGGATCCTAAGCCCCTCTTGAACCAGGTTTATCTGCAGATGCGGGCGCATTGCCCGCAACTTAGGGTCGGCTTCAATCAGTTGATCCAGCTTATCTGCCAGGCTTTTGAGGCGACGGGTTTCCATCCGTTTCCTCAGATCCTCAATGTTTGGTTGTCTTTTCACTTCGCCCTGTTGTTGGGTTACATCATCGCCGCCACCAGGAATAGGACTTTGGCTGTCGGCGATGCGTTGCCCACCGGTAATTGCGGCGGAAAGTGGTGTACGGAAGTAGTCGGCAATTTGCATCAGTTCTTTAGGGCTGGAGATTGAAATCAGCCACATAACGAGAAAAAAAGCCATCATTGCGGTCATGAAATCCGCATAAGCAATTTTCCATGAACCGTGCGCGCCACCGCCGTGGCCTTTGTGCTTGCGTCGTTTTACGACAACAATGGGGCGCGCATTGTGCTTCATACTTCTTCTTCCGTGGCACGCTGCTGCGCGTTCGGCGAACGAACGGCACGCACATGCTCTTCAAGTTCTATGAACGAAGGACGCTCACTGGAATAAAGTGTTTTACGGCCAAATTCGACGGCGATTGGCGGTGCATAACCGTTGAGACTGGACAGTAATGTCACTTTCACGCACTGCATCATTTTGGTGGTTTCAGCACTTTTTTGACGCAGCACGGTCGCCAGTGGCGAGATAAATCCGTAGGCCAGTAAAATCCCAAGGAAAGTCCCGACCATGGCGTGCGCAATCAGCGATCCCAGTTCACCTGCTGGTCTGTCCGCTGAAGCCAGTGCGTGCACCACCCCCATTACCGCTGCAACAATCCCGAATGCCGGAAGGGAATCTCCCATTATTGCCAGGCTATTTGCCGGTATTTCCGCTTCACTTTCATGGGTTTCAATTTCTTCATCCATCAACGCTTCAATTTCAAACGAGTTCATATTCCCGCTGATGATGAGGCGCAGATAATCAATAATAAAATCCAGCATCAGAGAGTCGGCTAAAATACGCGGGTAGCTGGCGAATATTTCGCTCTCTTTAGGGTTTTCGATATCACGTTCGAGCGAAAACATCCCTTGTTGGCGTGACTTCGCCATCAAGCGATAAAGCAAGGCCATGAGATCCATATACATACTTTTGGTATATTTCGAACGACGAAAAAGTAATGGCAGTGCTTTTATCGTCCCTTTAATCGCTTTACCGTTATTGCCAACGATAAAGGCCCCAATCCCTGCCCCACCAATGATGATAAATTCAGCTGGCTGATAGAGTGCGCCAAGATGCCCCCCGGTCATCATATAGCCACCGAATACTGTCGCAAGAACGACCAGATAACCTATTACAATCAGCACGTGTACATCCTTCTGCTGTTAATTGTGACGAGGAATCACAAATCAAAGGTGATAACAATCAGGCGCGGGGCAAAAAAAAAGCAGCGATAATTGCTTATCGCTGCTGGAGTGTTTATCCACACCGAACTGTTAAACGGCCTGTTTGACCTGTTCATCCAGCAGTTGTGGAATAATATCGGCAGTATTTATGGAAAGTTTACGTCTTTTTACTGCTCTGGAAGGAGGCTGGCACAAACTACAAGCAAAGCTGCCTGCGGGTTGGTGGGCATGGGTGATAAAGTTGCCACCACAGCAGTTGCAGCGGTTCAATTCAAGCATATTACTTTCAACAAAACGGACTAGCGTCCAGGCACGCGTCAGCGCCAATAGCGGACCGCTTTCTTGCGGTGGACACTGTTCAAGATACAGACGGTAAGCTTTGATGACCGCATCAACGCCAGTACATAATCCGGTGCGTAATAAAAACTGCCATGAGTTGCAAAACATGGAAGCATGAATATTTTGCTCCCACGTCATAAACCAGTCGGTAGAAAAAGGCAGCATTCCTTTCGGAGGAGGACTGCCACGGAGCTCTTTATAAAGTTTGATTAGTCTGCCACGGCTTAATTGTGTTTCGCTTTCAAGCATCTGCAATCTAGCGCCAAGCGTGATTAATTCCATCGCCAATTGGATATCGCGGGCTTCCTGAACAATACTTTTCTCGCTCATTTTGTTATGCCCTTTTTTTGCGAGATGCCTCGTCTATCTGGGACACCTCATTTAATAAGCGGGTGGATAACAAAATGCCTGTATGAATTTGCTGTAAATCATCCACACGTGAATCTTGTGTTAAACGTGTAATAGTTTGGTTATCACTAAAACGGAACTGGCAAATGAGCTGATTGGTTTCCGCAAGTTTTACCATTTGTGGCAATGTTAACCCGCTGAGACTGTTGGCCATTTCTTCGGTCACACCCAAACGGAACATTGCGGAAGCTTTGTCGCCACTAATAAGACGCTGTGCAAGGAGTAAATACGACAAATTAATATCGTAGATATGTTTTAACAACTCGGACGTATGCATTTTGTTCATCCTGAAAATCTAGCTTTTACAAATGCGGCGGTACCGCACCCCGTGAGTCGCCGGAAAGTTCCGGTTAAAATTAAAACAAGGTAAAATATTCTTGTAATCAGCGATCGGATGTACTGAATCCACCGAGTGAAAAGTACGGTGGACACTTCCTTGTTGTTTGTCGTATCCGTGCGCATAATTTTTGTAATAAATTAAGACTTTTCCTAATTCGGGCAAACTCTACCCGTAGCCCCATAGACATACAATGCAGGAACCGCCAACTTTTAAGGTTTATGTGATCTAAATCACATATATTTGATTTATGTATTCCCTTGAAACATCAGCAGGACTTTTCAATTGAGCGCTTTACAATCAACTTCGGAAAATCCGTCATGTTAATATGGCATTCCCGTTTCTTCTGGCTATCAATCTAATGAATGACTCGTTCAATTGGTTCCAGAACCTAGCTTAGCTATGTGATTTATCTGGTATTTTTCGCAAATCAAACTAAAACCCTGACAAGAACAAAGAATTCAGTGTATGACACTTTGTAAAGTAATATTTTATTGGTGAGATAGAATAAATTCTTAGCTGAAGCCAGAAGCGGTAGTATGAAGAAAAAATAATACGATAGTTTGATGGATAAATGAGCAGTTATTGCATTACGTTCCATTTACAACTCATTTACATTAGTGTTTCTAATGCATTTCCCGTGAGCGTGCTCACATTTCTTGTGGTTACTATCCTTGGGCAGAAAAGTTAACTTATCTACGACACATTCGCACTGTCTGGTTATCAGACAACAGGAGTTTGTAATGAGTTACCAACATATACTGGTTGCTGTCGCAGTCAGTCCTGAAAGTCATTTGCTGGTCGCCCGGGCAGTTTCAATCGCCCAACCCGTTAATGGGCAAATCACCCTGATTACGCTTGCTTCAGAACCTGAACTCTATAATCAATTTGCCGCGCCAATGCTGGAAAATCTACGGGAATTAATGTTTGAAGAGACGCAGATTTTTATTGATGAATTGGTTGAGAAAGCCAACTACCCGATAGGCAAAACCGTCATTGCTACCGGGGAATTAAGCGAACATATTCTGGCAATATGTGATCAGGGCTCTGTGGATTTAGTGATTTGCGGTAACCACAACCACACCTTTATCAGCAAGATAGTTTGCTCCGCGAAGGCGGTAGTCGAGTCTAGCAAGGTGGATGTGCTGTTGGTCCCGCTGAGTTAAGGGGAGTTTAAGATAAAGATCGTCCTTTTGGACGAGAAAAAGACAAGTTTAGACACAATTTACTATTTCATATTACATCTACACCCGATAAAGAAGGTATCAAGGTGCTTCGATACCCTTGTTACCTTCACCATTTATCCCGGTACGCTAGTGGAAAGCTCACGCCAACTTTGGAAACGTCGCCACCTTTTTGTCAAAATGTGACTCGTCACTGCGTGGCGCTGCCTGCTTTAAATCATCAATAAACCTCTTTTGCCAGTGATGAATATCGTTCTTTTCAATCACCGCCATCATTTCGCTATGGCGCGAGATACGTTCGGCGAGCGGCATCGTTAACGCGCGATCCAGTGCCCCCGCGACATCATCACGGTCGTAGGGATTAACAATAAGTGCCGACGACAGTTCATTCGCCGCCCCGGCAAACTTCGACAACACCAGTACACCTGGATTTGCCGGGTCTTGCGCGGCCACATACTCTTTAGCCACGAGATTCATCCCATCACGCAGCGGTGTAACCAAACCGACATCAGCGTGACGAAACACTTTCATCACCAACTTGCGGTCAAAGTGCTGGTTTAAATAGTACAGCGGCGTCCAGCCTAGTTGGCCGTATTTACCGTTGATACGCCCTGCTTCGGTTTCCAGTTGATGACGAATGTCCTGATACGCCTGCACATCGCCACGCGAAGTCGGCGCGATTTGCGTATAACGAATTTTACCGTGGTGCTGCGGATATTTTTCCAGCAACGCTTCAAAAGCGAGGAATCGCTCTGGCAACCCTTTGGAATAATCCAGTCGCTCCACTGAGAAGATATTTTTGATACTGCCCAACTCGGCTTTAAGTTGCGCAAGCTTAGGAGGTAACGGGCCTTGCGCGTGCTTTTTGATCTCTTGCGGCTCAATGCCTATTGGGTAAACCTCGGTGCGAAACGTGTTACCGAACGCCTGATGTTGGTTTTTACCCTGATGGTCCAGGCGTGTCTGAGTGGCGACACAATCAAGGAAAGCCTGACGATCGTTTTCAGTCTGGAAGCCCAATAAATCGTATTCACACAGCGCTTCGATGAGCTCTTGATGCGGCGGCAACGCGTTGAAAATTTCAGGGGTTGGGAACGGAATATGTAAGAAGAATCCAATACGATGATCGAGCCCCTGTTTGCGACATTCGGCGGCAAAGGGCAGCAAATGGTAGTCATGCACCCACAGGATATCGTCTTTTTCCAGCAGCGGTTTTAGCTTGCTTGCCAGCAACGTATTGACCCGACGATAACCTTCCCAGGCTTCGCGTTGGTAATCGACCAGATCCAAACGATAGTGAAACGCGGGCCAAAGTACGGCATTTGAGAATTGCAGGTAATAGCTTTCGTAATCTTGCTGGCTCAGATTGAATGACGCCCAGGTAATATTACCTCGTTTGGTCTTTTTTAATGCGGCATCGGGATTCCCCACCTCGCCGCTCCAGCCAAACCATAGTCCACCCGCGGCTTTTAACGCGCCTAAAATACCCACTGCCAGGCCACCGGCACTGGTCTTCTTATCATCTGGTGGTGCAATGCGATTAGAGACTACGACTAAGCGACTCATAATCTTCTCCCGTTAAAATATCTGACTTTTGTTGTTCTATGTGATGCGTTAGTTTTCCAAGCCAGTGATAAACCATGCGAACATTTGCCAGTCGATAGTGGGCAATTGTCTCGCCACCACCGACTTTTATGGTCAACCCACCAAGGGCATTGACCTGTTTAAATCCCGCCTCGTCTGTCAGATCATCACCAATAAATACCGGAGTGCGCCCCGCAAATGGGGATTCCTGCATAAAGGCGCGGATAGCACCGCCCTTGTCTATTCCCAAAGGTTTCAACTCCACAACACATTTCCCCAGCTGCAACGCCAGTTCGGGATAACGCCGCGTCATTGATTGCGCCAATTGTAAGATTGCCGCTGCCGCCTCGGGTGCCTGGCGGTAATGCAGCGCAAAGGCCATGCCCTTGGCTTCTAATTCCGTACCCGGGAACTGCAATAGTGCTTCACTGAGTTGCTTCTGAAGAGCTGCGACGACAGGTTCCGGTAGGGTTACAACGTGGGTTTTATCATTGATGTCACGGCGCTCAGCCCCATGTACGCCCGCAAGCGGGAAGTGAAATGGTGTCGCGAGCTTATCGAGCTCAACCATTGAGCGCCCTGAAATCAATGCCAGTGCCCCATCGCTCATGATGGATATTTTCTGTAGCAACGTGCGTACTGCTGCCGGAATGTAGACTTGATCCGGATGGGGTTTGATTTCTGCTAGCGTGCCATCGAGGTCAAAGAAAAAAGCAAGGTTTCCTGAAAGTAGAGGCGGTACAGATGAGACTTCAGCCACCAGCGGCTCCTCCTTAATAGGGTTAATCACGCCACCGTTCCGGTAACGAGAGAGTATGATTAGCCATGTAAGTATAGACAGAGTGACGGGTGTCGCAATTTTCTAGGATAAATCGCCAGGCAGCATCCCGCCTGGCGATTTGTAAGTGAAGTGAAGAGAATAAAACAAGCAGGCAACCAGGTCTGAAATCTTCCCGCCCTACTACAGCGTGCGTTTTGCTTTTTGTTTGTAACGGTCAAAGATAACCGCAGCCAACAGGATTAAACCGCGCACCACATATTGTGAGAAAGGCGAAATATTCAGTAAGTTCATGGCGTTTTCTACGGTTCCGAGGATCAGGATACCGGCAATTACGAAGGAAATTTTACCAATCCCTCCTTTGAGCGATACACCACCTAACACACAGGCCGAAATCACAATCAACTCGTAGCCAATGGAGGTCATCGGCTGGCCGCTAGTCATACGTGAAGCCAGGATAATCCCTGCTGCTGCCGAGACTAACCCTGAGAGAATGAAGATGATGATTTTGGTCCGCACGACCGGCACACCCGCCAAACGCGCAGCTTCTTCATTGCCACCAATCGCCAGCGTGTTACGGCCAAAGGTGGTTTTGTTGAGTAAGAATCCAAAGATTATCAAGCAACCCACCGTCAACCAGATCGGCGCAGGCAGACCTAACCAGTTTGCATAGCCCAGCGCAAAGAAACGTTCGTCTTCGATGCCCACCGCTTTACCATCAGAAATAATGTATGCCAGACCGCGCACAATCTGCATGGTAGCAAGTGTTGTAATCAACGCGTTGATTTTGAGCCTGGCGATGACAAAACCATTGACCAGGCCACTTAATACACCCAGCAACAATCCTGCCGCCACGCCAATCCACAGGCTCTCGGTCATATTGATAACCACCGCCGTGGTGACCCCGGCGCAGGCAATCACGGAGGCAACGGACAAGTCGAAATCACCTGACGCCAGGCAGAACAACATGCCACAAGCCACCATTCCCGACATCGAAATGGCCAGCCCCAAACCCTTCATATTCACAAAAGAAGAGAAATTGGGTACAAAAATGGCACAGGCGATAAACAGCACCGCGAACACCACTAGCATGCCGTAGTTGTCCCAGATACGCCCGAGACTCAGGGACGACTTTTTGCTGCTGCCGCCGGATGATGTATTTGTTGATGATGCTTTCGTTGATGATGCGTTCGTTGATGATGGAGTTAATGCAGACATTT
>NZ_DATERI010000154.1:0-6138 GCF_035271705.1 Buttiauxella sp. | reverse complement strand
CAACGCACTGAGCGAATTGTCTACCGGTGCGGGCTATCCGATTACTGAAACGCTGAGCGGCAGCGGCGATCTTGGCCAGGTTTTGGTGGATGCAATTAAGAAGTACGACATGGATTTAGTGGTCTGTGGTCATCACCAGGATTTCTGGAGCAAACTGATGTCCTCTGCTCGCCAGCTGATCAACACCGTTCACGTTGATATGTTGATTGTTCCATTGCGTGACGAAGACGAAGATTAATTTACCCTTCGTCTTTCACGCTGCAAGTGCGTTGGCTGTGATCTCTTGCTGCCTTCCTGCAACATGAAATACATAGGGAATCAATACTTTGGAGCCCCGCATTGCGTGACATCGTTAGTTTAAGAATGAGATATCCGGGGCGACCACCGGGTTTGGCGTCCCTCCGGGAACCAAATCCCGGTGTTTCCCCTCATTCATTGGCTTAAGTGAACGGTGTTACCGCACTGCGGGGCTTTTCGATAACTTAAACGGCTGTACCCGAATAAATATCAAAACGGTGCCCTTTGGTCACCACCGCATTATGCGTTTCCACACCTGCCAACGGCGGTGCGTAATCCGGGCGTTTCACCACCACGCGTTTTGTGGCGAGCAACCGTGCAGGTGCCAGTAAACCATCTGCATCTTCGTCCGGCCCAACCAGCGACTGGAACACGCGCATCTCTTTCTTCACCAGCGCACTTTTCTGCTTATGTGGGAACATTGGGTCGAGATAAACCACTTCCGGACGCGGCGTGATATCGCTTAATGCCGTCAGGCTCGAGGCATGGATAAGTTGCAAACGCTCCTGCAACCAGCCGCCAATTTCGGCGTCCTGGTAACCACGACGTAAACCATCATCCAGCAACGCGGCGACCACCGGATTACGCTCCAACATTCGCACTCGGCAGCCAACAGATGCCAGCACAAATGCATCACGTCCTAGCCCCGCGGTGGCATCCACCACATTGGGCAGATATCCGCTCTTAATCCCCACCGCTTTTGCGACGGCCTCACCGCGTCCACCGCCAAACTTGCGGCGATGCGCCATAGCTCCCGAGACAAAATCGACAAAAATACCGCCGAGTTTTGGCTCATCGCGTTTACGCAACTCAAGGTGTTCTGGGGTTAAAACCAACGCCATCAGGGACTCGTCATCGTGCTCGAGACCCCAGCGTTCACTCAAAATAGATAAGGCGCCGGAGTCGGCGCCTGTTTCAGTCAATAGACAGATTTTCACAGAATAAATCAGCCCTTAATCCCGTAATGGGCCAGCATCGCATCCAACTGAGGTTCACGGCCACGGAAGCGTTTGAACAGCTCCATTGGCACCTCAGAACCGCCACGGGTCAGGATGTTATCGAGGAAAGACTGCCCGGTTTCGCGGTTGAAAATACCTTCATCTTCAAAGCGCGAGAATGCATCCGCCGCCAGCACATCAGCCCACAGATAGCTGTAGTAACCCGCAGCATAACCCCCCGCAAAGATATGGCTGAACGCATGTGGGAAACGGCCCCACTTCGGCGATGGCACCACGGCAACCAGCTTCTTGATCTCAAACAGAGTTTCTAGCACTTTCGCGCCCTGCTCTGGATTAAATTCAGCGTGCAGACGGAAGTCGAACAAACCGAACTCAAGCTGACGCAGAATAAACAGCGCAGCCTGGTAGTTCTTCGCCGCCAGCATTTTATCCAGCAGCTCTTTTGGCAATGGCTTGCCCGTTTCGTAATGGCCAGAGATAAACGCCAGCGCTTCCGGCTCCCAGCACCAGTTTTCCATAAACTGGCTCGGCAGCTCAACGGCATCCCACGGCACACCGTTGATGCCAGAAACACCTGCGGTTTCCACTTTGGTCAGCATATGGTGCAAACCGTGGCCAAACTCATGGAACAGCGTGGTCACTTCGTCATGGGTAAACAGCGCAGGTTTGCCATTAACCGGACGATTAAAGTTACAGATCAGGTAAGCGACAGGCTTTTGCAGCGAGCCGTCAGCTTTGCGTAGCTGGCCTACGCAATCGTCCATCCACGCCCCACCGCGTTTGTTTTCACGCGCATACAGGTCGAGGTAGAAGCTACCGCGCAACTCATTTTTCTCGTCATACAGTTCGAAGAAACGCACGTCAGAATGCCAGACATCGATGTCTTTACGCTCTTTTGCGGTGATGCCATAAATGCGTTTCACCACTTCGAACAAACCATTTACTGCGCGCTCTTCCGGGAAATACGGGCGCAGTTGCTCGTCGCTGATGCTGTACAAATGCTGCTTCTGTTTTTCGCTGTAATAGGTGATGTCCCACGGTTCCAGCTCATCAACATTGAACTCTTTTTTGGTAAACTCGCGCAGTTGTGCCAGTTCAGCTTCACCTTGCGGACGGGCGCGTTTAGCGAGATCGGTTAAGAATTCCAGCACTTGCTGCGGGTTCTCAGCCATTTTAGTGGCGAGTGATTTTTCCGCGTAATTACCAAAGCCCAGCAATTCTGCCAGTTCGTGACGCAGTGCGAGAATTTCTTCCATCACTGGCGTGTTATCCCACTTCCCTGCGTTCGGTCCTTGATCAGAGGCGCGAGTGGCGTAGGCACGATACATTTCTTCGCGCAGTTCGCGGTTGTCGCAGTAGGTGAGGACAGGTAAATAGCTTGGGATATCCAGCGTTAACAGCCAACCGTCTTTCTCTTTCGCTTCAGCTTGGTCACGTGCTGCCGCCATGGCGCTTTCCGGCATACCCGAAAGTTCGGCATCGTCAGTGACAAGCTTCGTCCAGCCCTGTGTCGCATCCAACACGTTGTTGCTGTAGGTCGAACCTAACTCAGACAAACGCGCCGCAATTTCGCCATAACGCTTTTGTTTTTCTTCTGGCAGCCCAATACCTGAAAGCTCAAAATCACGCAGTGCGTTATCCACCGCCTTCTTCTCGGCAACGCTGAGATCAGCATAATTCGCGCCATCACGCAGATTGCGATACGCCTGATAAAGCCCTTCGTTCTGGCCTACCCAAGTGCTGTATTCGGACAGCAACGGCAGCGTCTGCTCGTAAACCTCACGCAGTTCCGGGCTGTTTTGCACCGCATTCAAATGACTCACTGGCGAGAAAATGCGCCCCAGGCGGTCATCCACTTCAGCCAGCGGCTGGCAAAGATTTTCCCAGGTATAAGGTGCGCCCTGCGCCACCACACTTTCGACTTTCGCACGGCAATCATCCAGTGCTTGCTGCACAGCAGGGACAATATGTTCAGGTTTCAATGCGGAAAACGGCGGCAGGTCGAAAGGCGTCAACAATGGATTAGTCATAAGCGCGGTTCCTGATATCTGATAAGTAGAGCGCCAGGTGCTCCACAGGAAATTTATATACCCTAAATAATTCAAGCAGTAGGTCGGCGGCAAGGAAGAGAATCCCCTGGAGCTTACTTGGGTCAGTGACCGGGGTGAGCAAACGCTGCCAACACACCTACAGCTTGAAGTATGACGGGTATAAAGCAATACCCTTTAACATGAGGCTTAGTGTAGTTAATTTCAATGCCAGGCGGCGAGCATAAGGCTGTATACTGTGCAGAATAGTTGTTCTTCTTTTGTCTTTGGAAACCCTTCAAGCCATGCTCAGTTATCGCCACAGCTTTCACGCCGGCAACCATGCCGACGTATTGAAACATACCGTTCAATCCTTAATCATTGAATCGTTGAAGGAGAAGGATAAACCTTTCCTTTACCTGGACACGCATGCGGGAGCTGGCCGATACAAACTGAGCAGCGAACACGCTGAGCGTACCGGTGAATACCTGGAAGGTATCAGCCGTATCTGGCAACACGATGATTTGCCAGCTGAACTTGAAGCCTATATTGGCGCGGTTAAAGCTTATAACCACGGTGGGCAACTGCGTTACTACCCAGGCTCTCCGCTGATTGCACGTCAACTTCTGCGCGAGCAAGACAGCCTGCAACTGACCGAACTGCACCCGTCAGATTTCCCGCTGCTGCGTTCTGAATTTCAGAAAGACAATCGCGCTCGCGTTGAACGCGCTGACGGCTATACCCAACTGAAGTCAAAACTGCCGCCAGTTTCGCGTCGCGGTCTGATTCTTATCGACCCGCCGTACGAGATTAAAACTGACTACCAGGCTGTCGTCACTGGTATCAACGAAGGCTATAAGCGTTTTGCGACAGGCACTTATGCGCTGTGGTATCCGGTCGTTATGCGTCAGCAAATCAAACGTATGCTGCGCGAGCTGGAAGAAACCGGTATTCGCCGTATTCTGCAAATCGAATTAGCGGTTCTTCCGGACAGCGACCGTCGCGGCATGACCGCCTCCGGTATGATTGTTATCAACCCACCGTGGAAACTCGAGCAGCAAATGGCTAATGTACTGCCGTGGCTGCATAAAACGCTGGTGCCATCTGGCAACGGCTCGACCACGCTAAGCTGGGTAGTTCCTGAGTAAACCCACCACTAAATAATTCGAGTTACAGCCAACGCCCTGTAACTTGAAGTATGAAGTGGGGCTATCAGAGCTATCGGTGGAACCAATTTCTCGACGCGCTACAATTGCGAAAATTTTTTCGACTCAATAGGGAAACATCATGACCAAACATTATGACTACCTCGCCATTGGCGGCGGCAGCGGCGGCATTGCCTCCATTAACCGTGCGGCAATGTATGGGAAGAAATGCGCACTCATTGAGGCGAAAGAGTTGGGTGGCACCTGCGTCAACGTCGGTTGCGTGCCGAAAAAAGTCATGTGGCATGCGGCGCAAATCGCAGAAGCTATCCATAACTACGGCCCGGATTACGGTTTTGACACCACGGTGAATAAATTCGACTGGGACAAACTGATCGCCAGCCGCACCGCGTATATCGACCGTATCCACACCTCTTACGACAACGTTCTGGGTAAAAACAACGTTGACGTGATTCGTGGCTTTGCCAAATTTGTTGATGCACACACGGTTGAAGTTAACGGCGAAACCATCACCGCAGACCACATTCTGATTGCAACCGGTGGCCGCCCAAGCCGCCCGTCAATTCCGGGTGCTGAAAACGGTATTGATTCCGATGGTTTCTTTGCACTGCCTGCGCTGCCAAAACGTATTGCGGTGGTGGGTGCGGGTTATATCGCCGTTGAAATCGCTGGTGTGGTGAACGCGCTGGGTTCCGAAACGCATCTGTTTGTGCGCCAACACGCGCCGCTGCGTACTTTTGATCCGCTGATTGTCGAAACGTTGCTGGAAGTGATCAACACCGAAGGCCCAACGCTGCACACTCAAGCCGTGCCGAAAGCCGTTGAGAAGAATGCCGATGGCAGCCTGACGCTGCATCTGCAAGATGGCCGTTCTGAGACTGTAGATTGCCTGATTTGGGCGATTGGCCGTGAACCTGCAACGGACAGCTTCAATTTGGCTGTTACCGGTGTGAAAACCAACGCTAAAGGCTATATCGACGTCGATAAATTCCAGAACACCAGCGTGTCGGGTATTTACGCCGTGGGTGATAACACCGGTGCGGTGGAACTCACACCCGTTGCTGTGGCAGCGGGTCGTCGCCTGTCTGAGCGTCTGTTTAACAACAAGCCAGACGAGCATTTAGATTTCAGCAACGTCCCAACGGTGGTGTTCAGCCATCCGCCAATCGGCACTGTGGGTTTAACCGAGCCACAAGCGCGTGAGCAATACGGCGATGACAACGTGAAAGTGTATAAATCTTCCTTCACCGCGATGTATACCGCTGTGACTTCACACCGCCAGCCATGCCGTATGAAACTGGTTTGTGCAGGCCCGGACGAGAAAATTGTCGGCATTCACGGTATCGGCTACGGTATGGATGAAATGCTGCAAGGCTTTGCGGTGGCACTGAAAATGGGCGCGACTAAGAAAGATTTCGATAACACCGTGGCCATTCACCCGACCGGCTCAGAAGAATTCGTTACTATGACTCGTTAGCGTAGAAACGATAAGTAGACACATTTTTTTTCTGGAAAAGAAACTAAAATGACCACACATGAAGTGTGGTCTTTTTTTTGGATTCTAAGGAAAAGAAATGGCACGATTAGTAGCTTCTGCGGATACGTACTCCCACTGTAATATCTCAAGAGACTCGAACAATGAGTTGATCATATCTCCTCAAGGGAAAAACTTAGGTACATTACCTACAC
>NZ_DATERI010000153.1:0-12078 GCF_035271705.1 Buttiauxella sp. | reverse complement strand
GGGCAACACAAAAGTTGCCCATTTTTAGTTAACCGGGGTTGATGTTACTTTTTCTTGTACACATCAGCTGTACCGTGAATTTTATTCTCGGTGTCAGCAGAGGTTACAACGTAAAATTGGCCACCCAACTCATCGGCTTTTTTGGATAGCTCGTCTTTGGCATCGCTTGGTGCAGTTTCGCCGCTGGTGGTGATGGTACCCAATTTCACATACTCGTCTTTATGGTCGTTATATGCTTCCTTAGTCAACAACTCAGCTGACATTGCGCCAAATGACACGGCGCCCAAAGCTATGGTTGCAAAAACGACTTGCGCTATTCTCATGACAAACCTCATTTATTTGGTTGTGGAAAAGAAAATGCGATCCCTAGGTAATGACTATGGTCCAGATTTTGAGTTTTGCCACAGTTTGTTGTTTAAAAATAAACAGTCATGCCAGTGCCTAACTGGGAAAGATAACGGTATAGGGCAGATAAGCATCAGAATGCGGTTTCTAAGGTTTCCAGCAGGTTGTATTCGTCATCAACCAGCTGCGCTTTCCATTTGTCGAACGTCAGGCAAGGGGCATTAACCGCGTTATTAGGTGGTGGTCAGCTCCACAAAGCTTTCGGTGATACAAGAGATAATATCGATAGAAACAGACATAGCGCCTCCCAGAAATTGATAAAAATAGCGGGTACTTTGTACGATCAAACCGTTCACAGAAGGGCATTCCAGGCTGGGTATTAAGGCAAATAAGACATCGTTTAGCGCAGAAAAGGGACTGCTTTTAGAATGAATGACAGAATAGTTACCCGACAATGTTTATTGTCACTGGTGAAATTAATAATTTTTATTCCAGACAATTAATGTTTATTTAAAAATAAAAAACAAATTGCACTATTTTGTGCTACCGGTTGGTTTTAATTACCTTGCTAACTGAATGGTGGCAGTAAATTAATCTTTTAGCCGCCCGGGTTCTTGCCTATCCACAATACGAACTCATTAAGTGCTTCATGGCATCTAATGCTTGCGTGTGTTGGACCGAAAGTGCTACTTCTTTAATGCTATGGTGCTGTTTTCATCAGGTTTTAACGTATTACAACTGCTTACATAACACAGTTCAATATGAAAGTGACTTTCGGTAGTTTTTAATTCTGATTGCGAATTGTTTTTGTTGTGTTAAATGCTGGTTTTTGTGGTAATTGGTGGTTTTTTTAATGGTTATTTGTGTGTGTTTTTATATATTAATCTGTTAATCGAGCCATCACAAAGCATTCTTTGCAAGTATGCTTGTTTGTTCTATCATGGAAATAGTGGAATGAATTCAATCATTATCGTGTTCATTCATAATACTGAAACAATCGCTCGCCTATTTTAAAGCAATACCAGTTATCGACTGGCCTGCCTTTATTGTGCCTGGTCTGGATAACTATGTGACCACTATTAATTGGAATAACCTCACCATGGAAAATAACGAACTATCCACTGTCGTTGAAAAAAGACTGGTTGCCAGATTTCTGGATATGTTCATCAAGCTAGGTCTTATCCTGGGACTAGCTTCCTTCTGTTTTACTATCGTTTCACCTTTCATGAATATGTTGCTGTGGGCGCTTATTTTGGCGGTCACATTGTATCCGTTGCACCAGCGTTTTGCGTCTCGAATGGGAGGAAAACAAGGTCGGGCAGCCACTGCACTGGTGTTGCTGGGCGTGTTGTTAATCGTGGCTCCAACGGTTGCGATGGTCAGCTCATTGGGTGATAGCGTGAGCAACGTTGTGGACAAAGCAAGCAGCGATAGCTTGGTTATCCCGGCTCCTTCTGCTGATGTTGCCTCTATTCCTGTAGTGGGCTCCAAAGTGCACGCTTTGTGGACTAAAGCCTCGACGGATTTACCAGGACTTATCAACACTTATCGCCCACAGTTGGGGGATATCGCCAAGCAGGTTGTTGGTGTGCTCGCTAGCATGGGCGGCGGGTTAATTGGTTTTGTCTTCTCCTTCATCGTGGCCGGTATCATGATGGCCTGGGGTGCTGCAGGTGCACGCAGTTCTGAGCGCATTGCCGTACGTATTACTGATGAACGCCGCGGTGTCGCGTTGACCAAACTGTGTACCAGTACCATTCGTGCAGTGGCGATGGGGGTTATCGGGGTGGCCTTTATTCAGGCGTTGCTGGCTGGGGTTGTCATGGCGCTTGCTGGCATTCCTGCGGTAGGTATCTTCTTTATCCTGGCGTTGATTCTGGGTATCGCTCAGGTTCCGGTTATTCTCATCACGGCTCCGGCTATCGCCATTATGTGGATGACCGGCGATAACGGTACAGTGTTGAACATCGTCTACTCCATTCTGCTGGTTATTGCCGGTATGGCGGATAACGTGCTCAAACCATTGTTGCTGGGACGCGGTGTAGATGCACCAATGCCTGTAGTACTGATTGGTGCGCTGGGTGGTATGGCGGCCAGTGGTATTCTCGGTATGTTCATTGGGGCAACTTTGCTTTCAATTGGTTATCGAATCTTCATGGCTTGGGTCCATCAAGGCCCGAATGGCCCAGTGGTGAGCGGAACAGATGTCCAATGACCATCGCTTTGGGCGCTTCCTGTTAACAGGGGGCGCCTGCCTGGTCTTGTCCGCATGTACTGTTTTGGGGCCTGATTATAAAGCCCCACAAGTTCCGGAAATGACTCAGTGGCAACCTACAACCAAGGGAATGTCTGCCAAGACATCTTCGCAAAACTACGACCAGTGGTGGATTCAACTCAACGATCCGACACTAACGGCACTGATCAATGAAGCCTTACGAAAGAACCCTGATGTGAAAATTGCGGGGCTGCGGATCCTGGAATCACGCGCCCAACTGGGGATTGCCGAGAGCTTACTCGGCCCGCAGGCGACCATCGGGACGGGTGAGGTGATTACTGGCGGTCAGCAGCGTGAGAACCGTTACATTTCAAGCACCACCTATGGCGCAGGTTTTAATCTGGGCTGGGAAATTGATTTTTGGGGCAAGTTCCAGCGCGGTGTTGAATCTGCCGACGCGAATTACTTCGCCACCCTCGCTCAGTACGATGATATTCAAGTGCTGATGGCAGCACAGGTGGCGCAGATTTATGTGAACATCCGCACCTTAGAAGCGCGGTTGGACATTACCCAAAGCAACGCCAAAATTCAGCAACGTAGCCTTGAGATTACTGAGAAGCTGTTCCTGAGCGGCAACAGTGCCGAACTGGATGTGCAACAAGCAAAAACCCAATACTTGTCGACGCTCTCCAGTATTCCTCAACTTGAAACTAGCCTGCGTCAGAGCCAGAACGCTTTGAGCGTGCTGCTGGCGAGAAAACCAGGCCCATTGCAAGAAATGGCGGCCAACATTGGTGAACTGCCGAGAGGCAATTTGTCGCTGGTGTCTGAACTGCCAGCAGACCTGTTACGTCGTCGCCCTGATGTGCGTGTTGCCGAACGCCAACTGGCCGCTCAGTCGGCGCTTATTGGTGTGGCAGAAGCCGAACTCTATCCTTCAATTTCGCTTATCGGCAGCGTAGGTATTAGCGGACGTAATGGCGACAGCAGCACTCTGTCCTGGGCTGCGGGGCCGACGTTCAGTTGGAATTTGCTCGATCAAGGGCGACTCGGTAATCAGGTATTGGTGCAGGACGCTCGCTTCTTGCAACTGCATGAACGCTATCGGGATGCCGTGTTCCAGGCCGCGCGTGAAGTCGATGATTCGGCTATCGCCTACGCCAATGACAAAGATGAAATCGAATTGCTGACCCAAACAGGGGAGGCGGCTGTCCGCTCTCTGGATATTGCTAACACGCAATACCGCGAGGGAATGGCTGACTTCCAACGGGTACTGGATTCGCAAAGAGCCTTGTTCAATCAACAGGAACGTCTGGTGAACAGCCGGGGTGCTCTGATGCGTGATCTGATAACGCTCTACAAAGCACTGGGTGGTGGTTGGGAGAAAGGGCGTGAGCGTCCATTAGTTGACAAAGAAACCGACGCCCATTTACGCCAGCGCGATGACTGGGCCCCTCTGCTTGATGCTCCTCTGCCTGCGGCAACCGATATTAAAGAAGGTAAACAGCAATGACCGAACCCACATCCCCGGCGGGAAAAGCAAGTCGTCGTGGAGTGTTAACGCTCCTCGTCGCGATAGTGATACTGCTCTGCTGGTACTTAGCGGCCGACAGGCTTGCGCCTTATACCTCACAGGCCAGAATTCAAGCGTTTGTGATCCCAATGTCCGCAGAGGTCTCAGGCCAGATCCAGAAAGTCTATGTGAAGGACAATCAGCAGGTAGAACCTGGTGATCGGTTATTCGAACTGGATCCTGAGCCTTACGACATCGCACTGGCAAAAGCGCGTTCGGACTATGAAACGGTTCTGAGTTCGGTCAAGGCTAATACTGAAACTATTGCAGCAGCCAAAGCGGGTGTACAGGCTGCTACCGCCGCTTATCAGAATGCTGCCAAAGATGCTGAGCGCCAGGAACGTCTGTACCGTGAAGACCCTGGCACAATTTCAGTTCGCCGCCTTGAAGTGGCGCAAGCGACACGTGAAACAGCGCGTAGCCAAATGGCTGCGGCGTCGGCCGATCTGCGTCGTGCAACGGAAGCGGCAGGCGTTGCGGGTGAAAACAACTCGCAACTTCTGAGTGCTCGCTCTGCGGTACGCAAAGCTGAATTGGATCGCAAAAATACCGTGATGATTGCGACTAACCGTGGCCTGGTAACGGATTTGCGCACCGATATTGGCCAGTTCCTCGGGGCTGGTGCGCCAGTGATGACGCTGGTGGCGATTACTGATGTCTGGATTAGCGCAGACATGACTGAGAACAATATTGGCAATGTGAAACCTGGTGCTGAAGTTGCGATTCTGCTCGACAGTATGCCTGGGCATATCTTCAAAGGGCAGGTGCGCAGTATTGGTTATGGTGTCAGTGCTTCGCAAAGCCAACCTGCGGGCGTTCTGCCAACGGTCGACAATAACCGCGATTGGTTGCGTCAGGCACAACGTTTCCCGGTCAAAATTGCGTTTTCTAAAGATGACTTCCCGCCCGTTGAAGGTCTACGGGTTGGCGGCCAAGCAGATGTGCTGGTGTACGCGAACGGCAGTGGCCTGATGAGCTTTTTAGGTAGCATCTACATACGGTTGATGAGCCTGTTCTCGTATATCTACTAAGGTGCTGCACCATGCATAACGGAGATCGCGCCGTACTGAGGATTAGCATCGGGACAGCCATTGCGGCGCTGGTTTGTTATGGCCTCGCGCTACCCATGCCGCATCTGGGGTGCATCATGGCCTGGATTGTGCTGTGTCAGGGGAAACCGTTACCGATCAAAAAGGGGATCGTCGTTGGCGTCGTGCTGATAGTGACCATGATTGGTGGGGTGTTGATGGTGCCTTTGCTGACTCACTATCCGATGCCCGCACTGCTGTTTACTGGCTTGTTACTTTATCTGCTGATGCTTATGGGGCTGGGGGGGAAAGGCACGCAGGCGATGTTACTGACAACGGCGCTCACCGTCATTCCGATAGCCGGTCTTATTGAACAATCACTTGCCATTGGTATCGCTCAGATGATGGGGCTGGGTATCATTATTGGCACCGTGGTTAACCGGTTTGCTCTGGCTCTATTCCCGCCGCATCCCACTCCGGCAGCGGCTGCGAAGAAGGTGGCGCTTGCCCCCGAGTCGCCACACCAGTTGGCCTTACGTGCGGTACTGATCGTGTTGCCTGTCTGGCTTCTGGCCTTGAGCAACCCCTCGTTTTATATCCCGGCGGTGATGAAAACCGTGATGCTGGCGCAGCAAACCAACACGCTGTCAGCAAAACAGATGGGACGAGAGTTGGTGTTTTCGACACTGATGGGCGCTGCGTTGGCTGCGGTGTTGTGGTTCGGGCTGAGTATTTGGCCATCGCTGCTGATGTTGGTGCTTTGGCTGGCGCTGGTCAGTATGTGGGTTGCACGACGTATGGTGCGGCTTGCGGCAAACCGGTTCACGCCTTCTTTCTGGAGTAACGCCTGGGTCACTTGTCTCATCTTGTTTGGCCCTGCCATTCAGGATAGTGGTTCTGGCAAAGATGTCTGGATAGCGTCTGCCATGCGTTGCTCTTTATATGTTGCGGTTGCCCTCTATGGTTGGGCATGCGTTGTGATTCTTGAACGCTGGCACCCGAGTGGCCGGCCGGCGGTGGAAGCCGCCCCAGGAGATTAATATGTTGCTGGTTTTACTGACGGGGATGCCGGTCATCCTGTTGAATATGCTGTTGCAGTCGTGGGTTTCTATCGGCTGTATTCGTTTTTATATCAAACACTTTCATCAAAGAGAAGGGATGCTGGCTGGGGTACTGGCACTGTTCGGCATTATTATCATCGTGCTGATGGGCAACCTGCTACAAATTATGTTCTGGGGGATATTGTTCCTGTGGTTGGGGGAATTTCCCACTCTGCAAGAAGCGGTTTATCACTCAGGTGTTAACTTTGCCACCCTGGGATATGGCGATATCGTCATGAGCGCCGAGTGGAAACTGCTTGGCCCACTCGAAGCGGTGAATGGTGCGCTGATGATTGGCTTGTCTGGTGCCAGCATGCTGGCTGTGTTGCAGCACCATATCCGTAAGCAGTTCGGGGTCAACTAACGGCTGACGTGCTTATTTCAACAGCACTTCGTATTGCGGATTAAATTCATCGAATATCGGCAATGCGGCGGCACCTAATGCAGGCGTATCACTGCCAGACATTCCAATGCGAATTCTGGCATTTTTCGCATATCGGCTGCGCACCGAGTTATACAAGGGTGTCAGGCGGTTAATCAGCTTCTCAACCAGTGGCTGCGGCATCATTCCACCAATAATCACGCACTGCGCATCAAACACACACTCCATAATATTGATGGCCTGGCATGCCGGTTCGACAGCGGTATCCAGCCAGCTATCGAACAGCGCTTCATCAACATCCAATAAGTCTTCTGGTTTTGCTGACATCGGGTCCAGACCACAGGCTTCGTACGCCGCCTGTAACGACACATAGCGTTCGAGGCAACCCTTATTCCCGCAATAACATTCGCGACCGCCTGGTTGCACCACAATGTGGCCGATTTCGCCCGCATTGTGTGCATGCCCGGTATAAATTCGCCCATCGGTAAAGATACCTGCACCCAGACCGGTGCCGATATACAGGTAAACGAATGAGGATAATTGCCTGGCGACACCGTGAAAACGCTCGCCAATTGCTGCCACTGTGGCGTCATTTTCAAGGGTAACGGGCCAACCGGTTTGCGCACTCAAACGCGCCTCGATATCCACATTATCCCAGCCATGGAGGGTGGTCGGCCCTTGTGACGAAATGCCTTCGACACCAAAAGGCCCCGGCATGACTACGCCGATGCCTAACATTTTTCGCCAATCTATTTTCACTTGTTGGCGCATTTCTTGCTGTATTTGATCAATAAGGGCAAGCGTGGGTTCAGGCTGGGGTTTCTGCACATGGACAAGTTTGCGAAAGCGAACCTGGCCTGCGAGATCAACCAGTACAACCAGCAGCGATTGATGATCAAGATGGATGCCAATGGAATAGGCGCTATCAGGATTGAGTGTCAGTGGCGTTGCTGGTTGACCTCGCCCTCCCGCACGACGGGGCAGGTGAGAGGACAAAATGCCCACCTGTTCGAGTTCGGTCGCGATGTTAGACACCGTTTGGGGCGTGAGTGACGTGAGTCGGGCAATTTCAGCACGGGTGAGTTCCCCGTTGAGACGGATAGCTTCAATGACGACCCGACGATTGTGGGCGCGAGCGTGTTCAAGATTGGTGCCAGACGTTGTTATCACATCACTCTCCACACGGAAAACCTTTCCGGCAGTATGCGGAGTGTGATTACAGCAATCAATTTGATTTTATCAACCCGTCATACTTCGTATTGCAGATGCGTTACCCGAATTATTTAGGGTTAACTGGGGATGATATGAATTTGATAGTTCCATCACAGCTTTGAATGTTATTGCCATGTTAATGATAATGGCTAGTTATTATTTAGATTTTAATCACCCGAGTAGCACACGTTTGTACCTAAAATAATTCGAGTGACAGAGCGCAACCCACGCATCTGCAACCTGAAGTATGAAGGGTAAATCCGGCAGGGATGCAGGGACTGGCTGAGTTATGCCTTCCCATTTTTTTTAGTCAATTAAAGCAATCAAATTGATTTAATAAACTTAACCCCTGTTTCGGAGAATGACGATGAGCCTACGATTTACCCCTGCGGCCACCCTGTGCGCCCTCTCGGTACTCACTATGGGATACACAGCCAGTGCGCTCGCCGAGACGACGCTCAGTGCGCTGTTTATGACTCAGGCAGCCTACAGCGAAGCCGATATCCGCGCGATGACCGCAGATTTCACCAAACAGCATCCGGATATCAAAGTGAATCTGGAGTTTGTCCCTTACGAAGCCCTGCACGACAAGATTGTCGCTGCACGTGGTGCGGGTGACAAAGGCTACGATGTGGTGCTTTTCGATGCCATCTGGCCTGCGGAATTTAACAAGTTTGGTCTATTGCAGGACGTGACTGCACGTATTCCGGCTGAGGTTAGCAGCAAGATTTTTGACGGCGCGATCTCTACCGTGACCTACAAAGACAAGCGCTGGGGCATGCCGTGGATCCTCGATACCAAATATCTGTATTACAACAAAGCCATGCTGGCTAAAGCGGGGATTACCACTCCGCCTGCCACCTGGGCTGATGTTGAGAAGCAGTCTGAGATCCTGAAAGAAAAGGGCATTGTGAAGTACCCGCTGGTCTGGAGCTGGTCGCAGTCTGAAGCGTTGCTGTGCGACTACACAACACTTGTGTCGGCGTTTAAAGGTGAATTCTATACAGACGGCAAGCTGAACTTCACCAACGCGGGCTCAATGAAAGCGATCAATTACATGAAACAAACGCTGGATAAAGGGCTGACCAACCCGAATTCCCGCGAATATCTGGAAGAAGACGTGCGTAAGTCCTTCTCCAACGGTGACGCGGCTTTCGCGCTGAACTGGACGTACATGTACAACATGGCGAACGACCCGAAACAGAGCAAAGTTGCGGGTGATGTTGGCGTTATTCCGGCCCCGAGTGAAACCGCAGGCGGTGCTTCTGGTGTGAACGGTTCGATGGGGCTGGGCATCGCCAAAGCGAGCGCACATCCGGATCAGTCGTGGGAATACATCAGCTACATGACGTCGCAGCCGGTGCAGGACAAATACGCCAAACTGAGTCTGCCAATCTGGAAATCGTCTTACGATGACCCCGCGGTGCAAAAAGGACAGGAGCCGCTGATTGCCGCCGCGAAAGCCTCGCTGAACGTGATGTTGTCTCGCCCGGTCACGGCGGATTACTCCCGTTTATCGAATATATTGCAGCAAAACATTCAGGCGGTATTACAGGGTAAAACCCCTGCGAAAGACGGTATGGAAGCGGCAACCACCGCCGCCGATCGTTTGCATTAATTATACCCGTCATACTTCACGCTGCAGGAGTGTTGGCGACACCCACAAACCCCAGTTACTGACTTGAGTCAGCTCCTGGATTTTGTGCATTGGCCGCCTACCTGCAACTCGAATTATTGAGGGTATAACTATTTTTTAAACGCCAACAAGCTCGTCATCGGCTAACGATGACGAGCTGGGGAAACTGAATGCTGACATTACCGCAGCGTGAACGTCGACAAGCCTGGCTGCTGCTGGCACCCATGTTGCTCATGATGTTTTTGCTCACCGCCTGGCCGCTTGCCCGCACGTTGTGGCTCAGCTTTACCGATGCCGGGTTGATTGGTGATGGCGCCGCACCTGCCTGGGTAGGCAGTGATAACTTTCTCTATGCGTTAACCGACCCTGACTTTCGCGCAGCACTCTGGCGAACCCTGTATTTCACCGCGGTATCGGTGATTTTTGAAGGCATTATCGGCGTGTTGACGGCGCTGTTGCTCAATCAGAAATTCTGGGGGCGTAGCATTCTGCGCGTGCTGGTTATTTTACCCTGGGCGCTACCGACTATCGTGAATGCCACGATGTGGCGGCTGAACTTCAACCCGGATTACGGCAGCATCAACGCCTTGTTAACTCAGCTCGGGCTCATTGATAACTATCGCAGTTGGCTTGGCGACCCGTCATCCGCCATTAATGCGGTGATGTTTGCTGATATCTGGAAGAACTATCCACTGGTCACTCTGTTGGTATTGGCCGCATTACAGACTATCCCGGACGATTTATTTGAAGCCGCACGGTTGGATGGTGCATCGGCTTTCCGTCGTTTTCGCAAAATCACGTTTCCGGCCATTGCCGCCCCGCTGGCTGTCGCGCTGATTTTGCGCACTATCGACGCCTTTAAAGTTTTCGACATCATTTATGTGATGACCCGTGGCGGGCCGCTAGACAGTACCAAAACGGTCAGTTTCTTTGTCTATCAGGAGTCATTCAGCTACTTGCGCGCCGGCAGCGGTGCCGCTTACGCGATACTCATGACGCTAATTTGCGCGGTACTGATTCTGATTTATCTGGTGATGTTGCTGCGCCAGCGCCGTTCAGGAGGTGTCGAATGAAACAGAAAATCCGGCTTATTCTGCGCTATTTCGCAGCCCTCGTTCTGGCAGTGTCTATTCTGGCGCCGTTGGTATGGATGTTCCTGATGAGCGTGAGTTCGGCGGCGGACTTGACCCGCGTACCGCTGGAATGGCTGCCGCGCCAGTGGGATTTCAGCCGCTATGCCAGCTTGCTGACCTTACAGGACGGGCAACCCGGGGCTTTGTTCTTGCACGCCCTTGGCAACAGCTTGCTGGTGGCCTGCGGTGCCACGCTGATTTCGCTGCTGCTGGCTATCCCTGCGGCGTACAGTTTTTCACGCTATCCTGGCCGCGATATCTGGCTGTTTGGCGGGCTGGCGATTTACATGGTGCCACCGGTGGCGTTTGTGCTGCCGCTGTACTTTATTCTGGAAAAGTTGGCGCTGCTCAATACGCACCTTGGGCTGATTCTGGTGTATTGCTCGATGATCATTCCTTTCCTGACCTGGATGCTGAAAAACCAGTTTGATGCTCTGCCCATTGATATCGAGCAGGCCGCGCGTCTTGACGGGTTACGCTACTGGCAGGTTTTGTTGCGCATTACTTTGCCGCTGGCAAAACCCGCACTCGGCGCATCGGCCATGTTCGGCTGGTTACTGGCCTGGGATGAGTTTTTCTACGCGCTGCTCTTTACCAACAATATTGACGCCCAGACGTTACCGGTCACGATTGCCGGTTTCACCGCTGGGCGCGCCACCGATGATGGCTTAATTGCTGCAGTCGGCATTCTCGCGGCTATTCCGCCGCTGTTCATCGCACTTTGGCTGCAAAAAACGCTGGTTAGCGGGTTAACCGCGGGCGGCAGTAAAGGATAAACGCCAGCATCATGGGAAGCGCAACAATATGAAGAAACCAGAAACCCGCGCCACGCTGTACGTGGTAGGTAACATCAATGTGGATTTAATCATGAGCACGCTGCATGAATGGCCGAAGAAAGGCACTGAAGCGATGCTTGAAAGCAGTTCTCTGCGCCCCGGTGGTTCTGCTGGAAATTGCGCACTGGCGTTAGCGGCCCTGGAATCACCCTACCGTTTAGTGGCCAATCAAGGTAACGATCAGTTTACCGGTTGGCTGGCGAGCCTGTTTCCAGAAAGTGCGCCACACTGGCCGACTTGTGACTGTGAAACATCGCTGACGTTCGGTGTGACGCATCCTGACCACGAACGCACATTTTTCAGTAATCAGGGGCACATTGTCCGTCTTTCTATGCAGGATGTTCTGGCGCAAATACCAGAAGCAGCACAGCCCGGTGACTGGGTTTTGTTGTGCGGCACCTGGCTTTGTACCGCGCTGTACGCCGAATACCCACAAGTGCTGGCGGCGCTAAAGGAACGCGGATATTTAGTCGCAGTCGACAGTGGCTGGCCGCCGCAGGGCTGGAGCAACGCGCTGCGTGAGCAAACCGCAACATGGCTGCCGTTTTGTGATGCTCTGCTGCTCAATGAGGTCGAAACGCTGGGGTTGGCAGATACCCTCACGCTGGATGAGGCCGC
>NZ_DATERI010000152.1:0-13185 GCF_035271705.1 Buttiauxella sp. | reverse complement strand
CTGATCTTCCTGCAGGATGGTCAGCTTGCCGCCTTTGTTAACCCACATTGGTGTTTCGGTGGTGTCTTCTTCGGAGGCTTTACCGCGCGGGGTTGGGGTGACGTAGTTCAGCTTGTGCTTGATCTTGACGCGCTTCTCTTCAACGGAGTTTCCCATACGCTCAATATCAAAGGTGAGGACTACTTTGCCTTTGGTACCGTTGTTCAGAACGCCAAGCGCGGTAGTGTTTAAAGCTGCCGCGATCTTGTTCATGAACACGCCGGCATCCAGTTCGCCCAGGAAATCGGGCACTACGGTCATGCGGTCATTACTCATGGTTTAACCCTCTGTGAGGCGGCTGCCACCGCCAGTGAACTTCTCCATACACAACAGAGAAGGGCACCTGCGCGAGTTTTGTGGGTAGACAGGCCACTTCCATCGCGCCCGGGTGGATTGGGTTATGAGCCCGTCGCCCGGTGATGCCCTTGTCTGTTGTGTAAAAAGGTGCCCACCGATGTGATGGGCAAAGACTACACACAGCAATGAATTTGTTGTGGCGGTGGTGCCTCCACCTGCCGGACCGGCCAGAACCGGCGACGCTACACCTCAAGAAACGTATTCATTTCAAATGTTGAAATAAAAACTTGTTGGCCTCGTCACGTGCGCAGAGCCGCATTACCACAACTGGAAGCGCACTCTTTCGGTAACAAACCTGCCCCCGCAGTGAAAGAGAGAAGGAGTGCGCTTTCACGTTGTGCCCTTAAAAGCTGGCTGTCACCCTCAAGGGGAAAGTGAGCAGCCAGAACAGGGATCACTTCTTATTGCTTTGGCCTGCTTTTAACCACATCAGGCGCGGTGGTAAGCCATTTGCGAATCATCCGGTCATTCATACGCCACCGGCGGCTACTTCGTGGGCTTCCTGCCTGTTCGCTGTTGATGAAAATGAAGATAAAAGATATTTGCGAAATGCGCAAGAAATAAAATGCGTAATGCGCAATTGAAAGGGCGTAAAAAAACCGCCGTGTAGGCGGTTATTTGTTCTTAGGGGATGTTATCCGTGCCGTTTAACTGACTGCGACTGGCTGATCATTACCTTGCCGAAAACGTAAAATCTGTCTTCATTGGACTTATCCACTGACCACTCCCGATATTTAGGGTTATCGGAAATGACAAGAATTTTATCTGGGATCATCTGTAATCTTTTGACGTAAATTTTATCATCAAAACCAAATACATAAATCCCATCACCATCAAACTCATTGATCGAAATATCAACGAATATCAAATCACCTGGATCAATGGTATCAGCCATGCTGTCACCACGAACGTTAATCACTTTGACCGTATCTGGTGTTCTCCCACCAAATAATACGGCGGCTCTTTCGTTGTTGTACTCAATGGACCTGATGACATCGACGACATCACTACCTTGTATATGGCCCATGCCAGCACTGGCGCTGACATCGAGCAACTCGACTCTAAACACAGGGTCACCCTCTCCATAAGCTGGATTTTTACCACTGGATTTACATACAGTAGTTTCATTTGGAGACGGTGTAAAGAGTTCTGCCACGCTAACACCAAGTGCCGTAGCATATTTGCTAAGTGATTGTTCAGTAAATGACTTTTGTTTTCCAGTCTCAACCCGTGAGACGTTCGCACCGTCAATACCTACAGCTTCAGCAAGATCTGAAATTTTCATGCCCTTTTCGAGGCGTAATTCTCTAATGCGGTTTCCTATGTTCATGCGTCCATTACAGGTTGTTTTTGCGTGATATGCAAAGCAACTTGCGCAAGTCGTAACTACACTTTAATATGCGTAATACGCAATTACAGGGGGAATTATGCAATCACTGTTAAGAAATTTGCGAAAATCGCAAGGCTTAACTCTCTCTCATGTGGCAAACGTGGTGGACATTGATCCAGCAAACCTAAGCCGAATTGAAAGGGGTCAACAAATCGCATCACTCGATGTAGCTGAAAGGCTTGTGAAGTTTTATTCGGGCCAAATTGATGAGCTCCAAATCTTGTACCCGCACCGTTATACGCAGGCTACAGAAACTGGGGCAGCATCGGTACCACAGGAAAAAGGGGAAAGCCGTGGGTAACGAACCGGAATGGAAAGTTGATAAGCAGCCAGCCTGGCTGGTGGCCGCAATCAAAAAAACGATCACCGAGCTGCCTGGCGGATATTCAGAGGCTGCTGAGTGGTTGGGTGTGACCGAGAACGCGCTGTTTAACCGGCTGCGTACCGATGGCGATCAGATCTTCCCGCTCGGTTGGGCGATGGTGCTTCAACGTGCTGGTGGTTCAAACCACATAGCGAACGCTATTGCACGTCACTCGAACGGTGTTTTCGTGCCATTGGCTGACGTTGAAGAAATAGAGAACGGTGACATCAACCAGCGTCTTATGGAGTCAGTGGAGTGGATCGGCAGGCATTCGCAATACGTTCGCAAAGCTACCGCTGACGGCGTTATTGATGCTCAGGAACGCGCCCAGATTGAAGAGAACAGCTATCAGGTGATGGCTAAGTGGCAGGAACATTTAACGCTGCTTTTCCGTGTGTTTTGTGCGCCGGAAAAAGGTGACGCCCGCGAGTGTGCAGCTCCGGGCGTCGTGGCAGACAAATCTTGTATGGAGAAGTAATCCGCATGACCAGTTTAACGGCTTTTAACCGTTTGCCGCAACTCAGGATGATCCCGGTACCGGGCACTCCGTTGTTTCGGTATGAACGCAGAATAGCAAACCGCTGGGTGCCATGTAACCACAGTCGGGCGGTCGCAATTGTGGGGGTTTACTACAGGAAGGCGAAACGCTTATGCGCGAAGTTAACCGAAGGTTCAAAGACCACAGAGGGATCCCCGTTCGGGTTATCCGATGGGAGCCAGAGACTCAACGAGTTATCTACCTGCGGGATGGTTATGACCACGAATGTTTCAGCCCGCTCGAACAATTCAAGCGCAAGTTTACCGAGTTAAAGGACGACCATGAGCACTAAATTAACAGGTTACGTTTGGGACGCTTGTGCCGCTTCTGGCATGAAGCTGTCCAGCGTTGCCATCATGGCGCGTCTGGCAGACTTCAGCAGTGATGAAGGGGTTAGCTGGCCTTCCATCGCTACCATCGCGCGCCAGATAGGTGCTGGTGAGAGCACGGTTCGCACAGCCATATCTCAGCTGGAAAAAGACGGTTGGTTAACCCGCCAGCAGCGCCGTAAAGGCAACCGAAATGCATCGAACGTTTACCAGCTCAATGTTGCGAAATTGCAGGCTGCTGCCTTTTCTCACCTGTCAGATTCTGACGCATCAAAATCTGATGCCTCAAAAACCGACGCGTCAAAATCTGAGGCATCAAAAAACGATGAAAAAGGCGGTTTTCACCCGTCAGAATCTGGGGGGGATCCGTCAGTAAATACAACTACTGATCCATCAGTTAAAAAACCTTCATGTCCGGTTGCGCCGCAACCAGACCCTGAAGTGATGATCACCGATAACGCCATCCTGGTTCTGAATCATCTGAACCTGGTTAGTGGCTCACGATACCAAAAATCAAAAACTTCTCTGGAAAACATCCGTGCTCGTTTGCGTGAAGGTTACACCGTTAGCGACTTACAGCTGGTGATCGACCTTAAGCATGAGCACTGGAACGGCAATGACGTGCAGTACCAGTACATGCGCCCTGAAACGCTCTTCGGTCCGAAAAAATTTGAAGGTTATCTGCAAAGCGGGATCCGCTGGGACAAGAAGGGGCGGCCACCGCGTGACAGCTGGGGCGAAAAGAAACATGACCCGATGAAGTTCGGTCCGGTTGATAGCAAGATTCCAGAGGGGTTCAGAGGATGAATGAAAATAAATACTGCCGCGCGCTGGCTGAACTGCGTTCAAGACCAGCCCACGAATTGAAAGAGGTGGGCGATCAATGGCGCACTCCGGATCTGTTGTTTTGGGGTATCAATGCGATGTTCGGCCCTCTGGTGTTGGACCTTTTTGCCGACGACAGCAACGCAAAGTGCCCAGCATGGTACACGGCTGAAGATAATGCCCTGACACAGGATTGGTCAGAGCGTCTGGCAGAACTCGGTGGTGCCGGGTTTGGCAACCCGCCTTATAGCCGCTCTCAGTACCACGACAAGCAAGCGGTTACCGGAATGACCCACATCATCAACCACGCTATGGCAATGCGAGAAAAGGGTGGTCGGTACGTTTTTCTCGTAAAGTCAGCGACGAGTGAGACGTGGTGGCCGGAAGAGGCAGATCACGTCACATTCATCCGTCGCCGAATTGGTTTCGATCTTCCTACATGGTTCGTGCCGAAAGACGAAAAGCAGCAGCCCACCAGCGCGTTTTTTGCTGGCGCTATCGTGGTCTTCGACAAAACATGGCGGGGAGAGCGTTTCAGTTACATCAACCGCACCGACCTGGAGGCCAAAGGCCGTGCTTCGATGTCGCTGGCCCAGTTTGCAGTGGGAAGAACGCAAACTGATGCGGCGCCGGAGCTGGACGCTGAGGTAGCGCCGGAGAAATCAGAGGCAGAACTGCCATTAACCCAAAAAGCCATTCTGGAAACCAGTGGTGTAGAGGCTTGGGCCTGTGTTGTTGCGGCGTTCGGCGAGAAAGATGAGTACACCTTCAGCGAGTCAAAGTTTGGTCATACCTGGGCTGCCGACTCTCTGGAAAACCCTGAATTTACCAATGTTTCACCGCTGGCGATCGACAGAGCGAAAAAGCTGATCAGCGAGAGCATCCTGGTGGGTGTTAATGCATGGCTGGAAACATTGCCCTTTGATAACGATGACGTGAAACAAGACATGTCAGAGCGGTTACGCACAGTTGCCGTTGAGTCTGCGAAAGAATACGGCATTAACCACAGTGAATTCATCGCGATCATGGAAAGCCTGGATAAAGCCAAATGGTCAAATATACGGGGGATCCGCGCCCATGTCCGTGAGACGCAGGAATCAAATGACAAGGCGTTAAACGAATCGCGCGTTTGGCCTCTTGAGGTTGGGCTGGTGTTTAACCAGATTGAAGGGGCTGACGCTCTACCTGTTTCACAACAGAACAAGCTGAAAGCCAATATCAACCAGCTGTGGCTCGAACGTATGCCGACGAGTGAAATTATCACGACCGCTGGTGGTCTCTTCAACAGCATGCAGGGGACCGTAAATGCGTGAATTTATCGTTGATAACTTTCTGGTGGGGCTGGTAAAGGCAAATCTTCCTGAATTATGTGCAAATCAAAAGGCGGGTGCAGCCGCCTGATATGGAGAAAAAGCATGAATCAGTTAACCGCAAAGGGTGTTGTGACAATGTCCAGCCGTGAAATTGCTAGGCTGGTGCAGAGCAAGCATGGTGATGTAAAGCGCTCAGCTGAGCGCCTTGCATCTGCTGGTATTTTAACCGCGCCGTTGGCGCACACCCCCTACACACACCCGCAAAACGGGCAAACCTACGAGGAGTATTGGTTCAACAAACGTGATTCTCTGGTGATCGTCGCCCGGCTGTCGCCAGAATTTACCGCCGCTGTTGTCGATCGCTGGCAAGAGCTGGAGAACAGTCAGGCCGTAAGTGTCCCGCAAACATTGCCGGAGGCATTACGTCTCGCCGCGGATCTGGCCGAGCAGAAAGAACAACTGGCCCAGCAGTTAGCCGCTGCCGCGCCGAAAGTTGAGTTTGTCGATCGGTATTGTACTGCTAATGGCTCAATGTCTTTCCGCCAGGTGGCAAAGCTGTTGCAGGCCAAAGAGAACGATTTCCGCTTGTTTCTCATTGAGAGCGACATTATGTACCGGCTCGGCGGAGTGCTGACACCGCGGCACCAGCACATTGCAGCCGGGCGGTTTGAAGTTAAAACTGGCACTTCGAGCGAAACTAACTACGCCTTTAACCAGGCTCGTTTTACACCCAAAGGCATCGAGTGGATCGGTGGCCTGTGGACGGCACACATCGCTAAAGGGCATGCCGCGTGAGAGGACTGTTCACAGCCGAGACTGTTCCGCGCCTGGGGCTTGTGGTGTTAAAGCCGGGTAGCGAACTGATGTATCTGTTTCAACAGGGGCGTGTGCTGGTGGAGCCTCAGCCAAAATGCATGGCTGGGCTTCCGTCGGGACTCGTCCCTGATGCCAGGCAGCCGCTGGCAGAAGATAAGTCCCTCGAAGAATTCTTCACCGACGAGAGAGTTATCCGTGCAGCAGGCGGTTTGTCCGGGTTGGAATCCTGGTTAGAGCGTAACGTGAAGGAATGCCAGTACCCGCACACTGATTATCACCATCATGAGCTGGTATCGATGCGACATCCCCCTGGATCAATGTTGCTCTGTTGGCATTGCGATAACCAGCTGCGCGAGCAAACCACCGTGGCGCTGGCAGAACTGGCCCAGCGTAATCTCATTAACTGGCTGATCAGTTCCATCCTGTCTTCGCTTGGCTACAACAACGAGCGTGAACTATCACTCGGTGAATTGTGCTGGTGGGCCGTTTACTCAGGCATTGCTGATGCAATCACGGAAAGGATGGCCCAGCTTGCGCTTCGATTACCGGATGAGCCGTTTTTATCCGTATATCGAGAAAGTGACATTGTGCCGATGCCACCGGCAAAAAGCATTTTGCAGAAGAAGGTCACCCCTGCGGTCACGGCTGCGAAATTAAAGCATGGAGCAAATCAGGAAGTAGCCTATGAACAGCCAAAGGTTCTGGCTCTGCATGCGGATCCTGAATCCCCTGAATCCTTCATGTTGCGCCCAAAACACCGAAGGTGGGTGAATGAGGACTATACCCGGTGGGTTAAAACCCAGCCCTGTGAAGGTTGCCGGCGCCCAGCGGATGATCCACACCATGTCATTGGTCACGGCATGGGCGGTACCGCCACTAAAGCCCACGATCTGTTTGTGATCCCTCTGTGCAGAGAGTGTCACGACAAATTACATGCTGATGTTGCAGCGTTCGAGAAAAAACACGGTACCCAGTTGGAGCTGCTATTCCGGTTTATGAATCGAGCGCTGGCGATCGGCGTAATAACAAAAGCGTAATTGTATGGAGCGCTGAGCATAATGAATTTACAAGAACTGGAATATACGCGGATTGAACTGCGCCGCGCGCTGGCGGATTTATCAGGATCGACAAAAGGACAGCTGCAGGCGTTCAGTGAGCATCCACCAGCAGATAAGAATAAATACCCCCGGCACCATCCTGAAATCGTCATGGAGGGTGGCGAAGGTTGTGGGTCAAAGGTTGTAAAAACGCTGGCCACTCCACTTTATGTTCTTGAGACAAGGAGCCGTCGTCGACCTTTACCGCCTATTAAAGATACGGAGTTCGCTTGTTCAGCATGGCGTCGTTCGGTCAATGGTCTGGATGAGCATTTGCAGGCATGGGTGCGGTACTGCTATGGGTATGACCTTACTTTCCGGTACCAGACATTGATGTGCCAGCATGTGTGGGAACAGTTTCAGCGTCAGCATAGCGGCAAAAAAATACAGGGCCGCGTCACTAAAAAACTGATAGGGCTTGTCTGGCTGGCGGCGCAAGAAGTTGCTGCCTCGCGTAATAACGATACCTATCAGGAGTATGCTGGTGCAGCTCTGGCGCGCATGGTCAGCGTTGAGCGTTCCACCTGGCTCAGAGTGTATTCAGGCCACTGGGCGGCTTTCAAAGCGTCGTTTACTGAGATGGACAGCCATGCACTAAGCGAAATTTTGTCAAGGTACGAAGAGTATCAAGAACTGAAAGTAGCCGAAATGTGAGGTAACTTTCACTAACTCCTTCAATTAGGCTTGCAAAATGCAACAAAATAAGCCATATTTGAAGCTAATTTGATAAGTTGTCAAAATTGTAACAACCTCGCCGCGGCGGGGTTTTTTGTTATGATGCTTTCTTTTTTGAAAGGAATTCATCATGGACATATTGAATCTTTTAGAGGTTTTGAAACCTGCAAGTCATGTTGTGTTGGTCAAGATGGAGAATAGCTCCAATTTATGGGATTCCGTGAGCAAAGTGTTAATCGCGATCCTTCCGGCTTTTATATCTTTCATTGCATTATTATTTTCATACTATCAATTCAAATCTAATATGCGCAATCAAAGTGAACAGTATGCTTTAGGTATTAAGCAACAATTGATGAGCTTAAAACTTAATACGCAACTTGCGACAGAGATAGAGTTAAAAAAAGATGTATGTAAAGAGGTTAGAGCCGCTTTTATTAGTTTCATGAAGCACCATGCTGAGCAGTATCATGCTAAAGTTGATTACAAAAACCTTTTAGGCAATAGTGATGCTGAAAGTGCTCGGGAACGAAAAAGACTCCACGAAATTGTAATGGCAAAAGCACAATTAATAATGGAAAATAAAGTGCTCTTAGACTCATATTTAGACTTGAGTGATCCGGATGAATTAAAGTTCTTCAATTCTCTTAACCAACTAAGCGATATAGCCTTGTCTGGTGGCGATGGAACTGGATCTGATTTAGGAACAGCCCAAGGGAATTGTAGTATTTTGTGTTTTAAGTTTATCGAAAAAAGACGTAAGGAAATTACAAGTCTAGTAGATACTATTGGGAATTAATTTATTACTCCATCCACGGAGTTCCTCTTGTGGAAATGGGCGGCTGGTGGGTGTTGTAGCACCCAACCAGCCATTAGCCCATGCTTTCAGGTCACAAGCTAATCAAGGCCCACTGCTTTAGCGCAAAAGCATAGTGAGCCTATCAGAGTTACGCTTACGGATCTATGAAAAATACTGTAAATATAAACAGTGTTGAGCTTGTCAACGCTGACTGCCTGCAATACCTCGCAACCCTCCCGGATAACACCATCGACCTTATTGTTACGGATCCGCCTTATTTTAAGGTGAAGCCGAACGGCTGGGATAATCAGTGGAACGGTGACGCCGACTATCTTCGCTGGCTTGATATGTGTCTTGCCCAGTTCTGGCGAGTGCTTAAGCCTGCCGGCAGCCTGTATTTGTTTTCAGGTCACCGACTTGCATCCGATATTGAGATCATGATGCGTGAACGCTTCAACGTCATGAACCACATTATCTGGGCGAAGCCATCAGGGCGCTGGAACGGGTGTAATAAAGAAAGCCTGCGCTCTTACTTCCCCGCGACGGAACGCATCCTTTTCGCTGAGCATTATCAGGGGCCATATAAGCCGAAAAGCGACGGATTTGCTGAGAAAAGCAACGAGGCCAAACAACACGTCATGGCTCCGTTAATCACCTACTTTCGTGATGCACGAGCCGAACTGGGGGTCACGTCCAGGCAAATAGCTGACGCCACCGGAAAGAAAAATATGGCGTCTCACTGGTTCGGTGCCAGTCAGTGGCAACTACCGAACGAGCAGGATTACGAAAAGCTGCAGGAATTGTTCACTCAGATCGCCATTGAGAAGCACCGCGCCTCTGAACTCAAAGCACCGCATCACCAGCTGGTGGCCACATGGCATTCGTTGAACCGGAAATACCTTGATCTGCTGGAAGAGTACAAATCTCTTCGGCGGCATTTCTCTGTGACAGTAGCCGTGCCCTATACAGACGTCTGGACACATAAACCCGTCCAGTTCTATCCAGGCAAACACCCGTGCGAAAAGCCCGCTGATATGTTGCGGCAAATCATCAACGCCAGCAGCAGGCCCGGCGATGTGGTAGCTGATTTCTTTATGGGCTCGGGATCAACTGTTAAAGCAGCCATTGAACTGGGCCGCCAGGCTATCGGCGTAGAACTGGAAGAGGTACGTTTTAACCAGACGGTAAGTGAGGTAAGGCAGCTGGCAGGGGAATAAAAGCTTGGGTCGCTATCGCGGCCCTTTTTATTACCTCAACTGGACACCCGCAACGTAGCGAGGTGAGAGCATGTATCGAATGGAAAAAATCACGACGGGTATTGCATACGGCGCATCGGGAGGGGGGACCGGATACTGGTTGCTTCAGCTCCTCGATAAAGTCTCCCCATCCCAATGGGCGGCCATTGGTGTGCTCGGTAGCCTCATGTTTGGTTTGCTGACGTGGTTAACGAGTCTGTACTTCCAAATCAAAGCGGATCGCCGCAAAGCTGCGCGGGGTGAATGATGTCCAACAAAGCAAAGCTCAGCGCAGCAGTGCTGGCGCTAATCGCGTCAGGGGCATCTGCTCCACTCATTTTCGACCAATTCATCAGCGAGAAAGAAGGCAATGCGCTGGCGACCGTTGTTGATCCGGGTGGGGTCTGGTCTTTATGCCACGGCGTGACCGTTATTGATGGCAGGCGTGTTGTTAAGGGCATGACGGCCACTGAGGAACAATGCCGGAAGGTTAACGCTATTGAACGCGATAAGGCATTAGCCTGGGTTGATCGCTATATCAAAGTGCCTCTGACAGAGCCGCAGAAGGTGGGGATCGCATCCTTCTGCCCGTATAACATCGGCCCCGGTAAATGCTTCCCATCGACCTTCTATAAGCGCATCAACGCAGGTGACCGCATCGGCGCATGCGAGGCAATCCGCTGGTGGATTAAAGACGGTGGCCGTGATTGCCGTCTAACCAAAGGCCAGAAGAATGGCTGCTATGGTCAGGTTGAGCGACGGGACCAGGAAAGCGCGCTGGCGTGCTGGGGGTTAGACCAATGATCAGCGAGTCTGTTAAGACCTGGTGGAAAGCCGCCACGGTTTCAGCGCTTCTCATTGCCTCATTCGCCGCAGGTAGTGTGTGGACGGAACGAGCATGGGAAAAGAAATGGGCAGATCGTAATAGTGCGGAGTCCTCTCAGGCAGAGAACGCTCAAACGGTTGCCCGTATGATTGAACAAGGGCGAGTAATCGCTCGCGATGAGGCTGTTAAAAATGCACAAGAACAGGCTGCAAAAGCGGCTGCGAATGCTGCTGGCCTGTCTGCCACTGTTAGCCAGCTGCGCACCGAAGCAACAAAACTTGCCACCCGCCTGGACGCCGCAAAGCACACCGCAGGTCTTGCCGCTGCCGTCGGAAGCAAAACAACCAGCGCTAACTCCGCAATGCTCGCCGACATGCTCGGAAGCATTGCAGAAGAAGCTAGATACTATGCTGGGCGATCTGATGACAGCTACCGCGCAGGAATGATATGTGAGCGTATCTACAACTCTTTAAGAGATTAAAAATGTTCAGCATTAGTGATTCTCTTGCATAGACAGATTTATCTCATTGACATGGAAAGTTTCGTTGCTAGGGTGTAAATTCGCTCTATACATCAGTGATGAGAGCGAGCTATGGATCCTAGAGGGAATTATTTAATCAAACCGATTGATGAATTGGGTCAAGGAACCTTTGGACGGGTTGAAAAGGTTGAAGTCTATAATACGTTAGGCCATTTCAGCGGCTTCTACGCAAGGAAGGTCCTTTCTGTGAATCCCAAGCTTATCAACCACCTCTTTTCTTTGGACGATTGGAAGCGAAGATTTGAACGTGAAGTCAGGTATCAAGCTGAGTGTACGCATGACAATGTTGTACCTGTATGCATACATCATCTTAGCATCGATAACCCATGGTTTGTTATGGAACTAGCTGAATGTGACCTCCGTAAACAGATGAACGAAGGTGTGTTGACTGAACGCGATAAGCTTGAAATGCTCAGGATGGTCCTAAAGGGAGTTGAATACATACATAGGAATGGTTACTTGCATCGAGATTTGAAACCGGAAAATATTCTCATGTACCCTGATGGTTGCTATAAAATCTCAGATTTTGGGCTTGTTAAGACAATTAACTCTGAAGCTCAATCAGCATTTCTTTCAAATATTTTGCAGGATCGTTCAATTGGCATAGGCACACCTGAATACATGTCACCAGAAGCACAGCGTGGGACATATACCGAAAAATCAGATATTTATGCATTGGGTGTAATTATAAATGAATTAAACCTAAAAGATGCTCCCGGGATTGGGGCAATTGTGGATAGATCTACAGCATATGTCCCAAATGCTAGATTCGATTCAGTCACTCAGATGCTCAGTGATTTAGACAGTGTTATAGCGAGGACAATGCAATGATTAATTTGTTGAGTTGCGCAGCATTCTCATGCTCAAAAAATGTAGAGCATGACAATCAAGATGCGATATTGCTACCTCGGCAAGTGGATGGGGCATTTGTTTTTGCTGTTGCGGATGGCGTTGGTTCTTATCCTGGAGCCAAAGATGCTGCGAATATAGCAACTAGTCAACTTGCTGAACTCAATAAAGAAAAATTGTTAAACCCACAGCTCACATTGGAGCTAATACAAAATAACATTATTGCATTGTCTAATTTAAATAATGAATATTTTAAAGCGGCAACAACTCTTTCTTATTGTTTCTTAACAGCTAAAGAATTGAATGTGATTCATGTTGGCGATACCAGAGTTTACATTAAGAAGGGCGGCAAACTTAATCTTGTCACAAAGGACCATACTCAGCATCAAGAACTTTTGGACGACGGCCTTTATACTAAAAAAGAGCTTGAGCAATTGCCAGGAAAGAATACTCTTACTGCGGCGTTAACTCGCAGTTTGACGATACGGTATCAGCATGTAGTTTTGCCACTGGCTGATATAGTAGACGATAACGGAGTGCTTACACTTTTCATTATGTCTGATGGTGCACATCATTTCTGGGAGCATCGACCTCGTTTTTCTTTGAATACGCTTGGTAATGTTAGTAGCTTCACTGCAAGTTTGTATAAACGTATTTTAAAGAAAACACCCACCGATGATTATTCATTGATAGCTGCTCAATTCAAAGTTAGTTAACCCCATAAGTGCTAAAACCTCGCTCTTGCGGGGTTTTTTTATAGCTAGTACTTACCTTTATTCTCTTTTGTAGATCCAGCTGACAATAACTCTTCGAGGGTGTTTATAAGCCTCGGATATTCATCTCATATTCTGATGGGTCCTCCCGGCGGGGTGGCCTACCACGGGGCGGCGCGCTCGCGGTAAACGGCTAGTTTTTCGGATCCAGGGTCATCATCATCATGTGCGCAGGCCTTTGATTTAATTAGAGGCCATTTTCGCTAGATGTCGAATCGTTCAAAAAGTGTTCACCATCATGGACCAGGAAATTGCCACTTTAAAACTCAATATCAACCAGTTGGCAGGGATAACCGGCGTACACCGTCAGACGGTTGCCGCGAGACTGAAAAATGTTGAACCTGCTCCAGGCAGCAACAGCAAGTTAAAGCTCTATCTGGTGACCGACATTCTGACCGAACTGATGATCCCTACCGTTTCGG
>NZ_DATERI010000151.1:0-22530 GCF_035271705.1 Buttiauxella sp. | reverse complement strand
AATGTTCTGCTGAACAGCATATTCACGTGCTTCGCTCAGACGAGCATCCGTCATTACAGCACGCAATGCGTTGCTGCCCTGAGCAGAAATCACCAGATCACGATGGCGTGGAGTTAAATAAGAGATAGCGTCATCACGCGTCTTACTGTCACGGAAGACAACGTCAGCACCATAGTTATCGGCTTTACGCACGTTGGTGTAAACGACGCTCTTTTCGCGCAAATCAGTACGCAGGTTATCAATAGTTTGTTCTTGCAACTTGCTCAGAGCGGTATCCATGTCAACTTCCATCAGGAAGTGCACGCCGCCACGCAGGTCAAGACCGAGTTTCATCGGTTCTGCAGAGAGAGCGGATAACCAGCGAGGTGTAGCCGGAGCAAGATTAAGTGCAACAACGTACTTGTCACCTAATACGCTCAGCAAAACTTCACGAGCACGAAGCTGCGTGTCAGTGGTGTCAAAGCGTGCAAGAATTGCACCCTCTTCCAGGGCCACAGACTTAGCGGTAATTTTTTCTGCGTTTAAGGTGTTCTGGACCTGGATCAGCGTTTGCTCACTGGCGGCGACGCCGCGCGCGCCAGTGATCTGAACTGCCGGATCCTCACCATATAGGTTGGGAAGTGCGTATAGCAGACCGACGATAAACACGACGATCAGCATGATGTACTTCCACAAAGGATAGCGGTTTAGCACGGTAGTTCCCTTAGGGAAAAACGAAAATTACAGCGCCTTCAGAGTGCCTTTCGGCAGAACGGCAGCTACGAAATCACGCTTGACAACCACTTCGGTGGTGTCGTTTAACGCGATTGTGATATAGCCAGTTTCAGCTACTTTCACTACGCGACCCACCAGGCCACCCGTCGTCAGCACTTCATCCCCTTTAGAGATGGAGTCCATTAGTTTTTTATGCTCTTTGGTACGTTTTTGCTGTGGGCGCAGGATCATGAAATAGAAGATCAGACCAAATACCACCAGCATAAGAATCAAAGAGTACGGGCTACCTTGCGCCGAAGCACCTGTTGCAGCTACCGCATCAGAAATGATAAAGCTCATTAAAAATCCCTCATTATTAAATTAATCAACATTCAAAGGTGGAACTGGTTTACCGGTTCGCTCGTAAAAATCAGTCACGAAGTGCTCTAATTTACCCTCTTCAATAGCCTTACGTAAACCAGCCATTAAACGCTGGTAATAGCGCAGGTTATGAATAGTATTGAGTCGTGCGCCGAGTATTTCGTTGCAACGATCAAGATGATGCAAGTAGGCACGTGAATAATTGCGACACGTATAGCAATCACACTCAGAATCCAACGTCGAAGTGTCATCTTTATGCTTCGCATTGCGGATTTTCACCACACCATCGGTGACAAATAGGTGACCATTACGTGCATTACGGGTTGGCATCACGCAGTCGAACATATCAATACCGCGACGAACACCTTCAACCAAATCTTCCGGTTTCCCTACGCCCATCAGGTAACGAGGCTTATCTGTAGGGATTTGCGGGCAAACATGTTCCAGAATACGGTGCATGTCTTCCTTCGGCTCACCTACAGCCAGGCCGCCGACAGCGTAGCCATCAAAACCTATATCTACCAGACCTTTTACCGAGATATCTCGTAAATCTTCGTAAACGCTACCCTGAATAATGCCGAACAACGCATTTTTATTCTCAAGGGAATCAAAGCGATCGCGGCTACGCTGTGCCCAACGCAGTGACATCTCCATAGAACGCTTCGCGTAATCCCAGTCAGCAGGATATGGCGTACATTCGTCGAAAATCATCACGATATCAGAACCGAGATCGTATTGAATTTCCATGGATTTTTCTGGATCGAGGAAGATTGCATCACCGTTTATTGGGTTGCGGAAATGCACGCCCGCTTCGGTGATTTTACGAATGTCACCCAAGCTGAATACCTGGAAGCCGCCGGAGTCAGTCAGGATAGGACCTTTCCACTGCATGAAATCATGTAAGTCGCCGTGCAACTTCATAATTTCCTGACCAGGACGCAGCCACAAGTGGAAGGTGTTGCCCAGAATAATCTGCGCGCCAGTGGCTTCAACTTCTTCCGGCGTCATCCCTTTTACGGTGCCGTAAGTGCCAACTGGCATGAAAGCAGGCGTTTCTACAACGCCACGGTCAAACACCAGGCGGCCACGGCGAGCGCGTCCGTCGGTGGTATCTAATTCAAATTTCACATTTCCTCCAGCATCAGAGAAACAGTCTGATGGTTAAGACAAAACGTCGTCGGATTGACCGGCGACGTCAAATTGAGTCATTAAGCGCCTGGGCGCTCATTTATCGCCTGCGGATTGTACGTGATGTACATGGCATCCCCGTAACTAAAAAATCGATATTCGGAGTTAACAGCGGCTTTATAGGCGTTCATGGTGTTTTTATAACCAGCAAACGCAGAAACCAGCATGATTAGGGTCGATTCCGGCAGGTGGAAGTTGGTCACCAGCGCATCTATCACTGTGTATTGATAGCCTGGATAGATAAAGATTTGCGTGTCACCAAAGAACGGTTCAATCAGGTCATTTTGTGCGGCTTGAGCCGCACTTTCCAGCGAACGAACCGATGTGGTTCCAACAGCGATAACGCGATTTCCACGCGCTTTGCAGGCTAAGACGGCGTCAACCACGTCCTGCGGCACTTCCGCATATTCGGAGTGCATGATGTGGTCTTCAATGCTGTCTACGCGCACTGGCTGGAATGTCCCAGCGCCCACGTGCAGCGTGACAAATGCCATATCAATGCCTTTGTTGCGCAGTGCTTCCAGCAGCGGTTCGTCAAAATGCAGGCCCGCAGTGGGGGCGGCAACCGCTCCTGGCTTCTGGCTATAAACGGTTTGATACAGCTCGCGGTCTGAGTCTTCATCCGGGCGGTCGATATAAGGCGGCAGCGGCATATGGCCGATGCTGTTGAGGATATCAAGGACGCTGCGCTCGTCTTCAAACTGCACTTCAAACAACGCATCGTGGCGCGCAACCATCGTGGCATGTACGCTTTCATCATCGCCCAGCAACAATTCAGCACCCGGTTTAGGGGCCTTAGATGCACGGATATGCGCGAGGATGCGTTTGTCGTCGAGCATACGCTCGACCAGCACTTCAATCTTGCCGCCACTGGCTTTACGGCCAAACAGGCGCGCCGGGATCACGCGGGTATTGTTAAAAACCAGCAAATCTCCAGGGTTGAGCTTATCGAGCAGATCGGTGAAAGTGCCATGCGTTAAATTACCCGTCGGCCCTTCCAGTGATAGCAAACGGCACCCACTGCGCTGTGCTTGTGGATAGTGGGCAATCAAGGATTCAGGTAATTCAAAGGTAAAATCGGCAACACGCATGGTAAAGAGCTCAAGACTAAAAAGTGGCGCTATAGTCTAGTGCCGGGGGACACTCCCTGCAAGGAAAAGGACTCCCGTTAACACTGAATCAATAATTAAGGCAAATATGAATTTTCTCGCCCATTTACATCTCGCAAGCCTTGCTGACAGCTCACTTCTGGGGAATTTGCTCGCCGATTTCGTCCGTGGCAACCCGAATGAAAGTTATCCAGGCGACGTAGTGGCGGGTATCCATATGCACCGTCGCGTGGACGTTTTGACCGATAGCTTGCCGGAGGTTGCGACTGCGCGGCAATGGTTTCGCCCGGAAACACGACGTGTTGCCCCAATCACTTTGGATGTCATGTGGGACCATTTTGTCTCGCGTCACTGGCAGACACTGAACCCAAACACGCCATTACCCGAGTTTATCGCATACGCCCGCACCAGTATTGAGCCTTTCTTAATCGATACCCCAGAACGCTTTATTAATCTTAATCAATATCTCTGGGAAGAGCGTTGGCTTGAGCGGTACAGCGATATGGCGTTTATTGCCAATGTTCTCAATGGGATGGCTAGCCGTAGACCAAAACTCGATGCTTTGCGAGCGTCCTGGCAAGATCTGGATACCCACTACGATGCACTTGAGGCGCTATTCTGGCAGTTCTACCCACGTATGATGGCGATGGCCGAGCAAAAGAATTTGTAGCCTATCCCAGCTTTGCTATTAACTTCTTGCCCTTTTATAAAAAAGGGCTATTTTGGATCGCCTCTGAACAAATATTCATTTTTTGATAGGTAATACCTATCTGATTAATTGGCGCAGTATGCTTGAGTTAGAGGGATTTCCACCCCTATACTCCCCCCGTTGCGTTAACATTCACTTTAACAAAATTAACAGGAGTACATATGGTCCTGGTTACTCGTCCAGCCCCTGACTTTACTGCTGCAGCCGTACTCGGCAGTGGCGAAATCGTTGAAAACTTCAACTTCAAAGCACACACCAATGGTAAAACCACCGTTGTGTTCTTCTGGCCAATGGACTTCACTTTCGTATGCCCGTCTGAACTGATCGCGTTCGACAAGCGTTACGAAGAATTCCAGAAACGTGGCGTAGAAGTCGTTGGTGTATCTTTTGACTCCGAATTCGTTCACAACGCATGGCGTAAAACCCCTGTTGATAAAGGCGGCATCGGTGAAGTGAAATACGCGATGGTTGCTGACATTAAGCGTGAAATTCAGAAAGCTTATGGCATCGAACATCCAGACGCAGGCGTTGCTCTGCGCGGTTCTTTCCTGATTGACACAGCAGGTATCGTGCGTCACCAGGTTGTTAACGACCTGCCACTGGGCCGTAACGTTGATGAAATGCTGCGTATGGTTGATGCGCTGCAATTCCACGAAGAGCACGGCGAAGTGTGCCCAGCTCAGTGGGAAAAAGGTAAAGAAGGCATGAACGCATCTCCAGATGGCGTTGCTAAATACCTGAGCGAAAACGTTTCTAGCCTGTAATCGCTAAACGTTTTTGATAAAAAGGCCGCGCAAGCGGCCTTTTTTATTGCATCTGGTGCTTAACCACCAAGATCCCGGGTAAAAACCAAAAACATGTTCTGTGCTCAAACGGGACTAAAGGCTACGCCACAACGCAACTGAAACAGCAGGCAAAGACAGTTCGCGATTATCAAACTTTGCCTTACCTTCAAGCCTCGTCCAGTCTTTGTCGGTCAACAGCGGATCCCACGGCAGCGTAAGCGCCGTTTCTTCTCCACGGTTGAGCGCCACCAGTACCCGCTCGTTTTGCCAAACACGCACAAATATCACTACGTCGCCCTGGGCGTAAATCACCTGACAGCCGCCGTGGCGCAAAGCACGACTCTTGTGACGTAACTGACCAAGCCGTTGATAAAGCGCTAACAACCCCAGATCTTGTTGATCCTTATTCCACGGGAAAGGTTTGCGGCAGAATGGATCGTTATTGCCATCTAAGCCCACTTCATCGCCATAGTAAACGCAAGGCACGCCGGGCCAGCAATACAGCCACACGACAGCCAATGGTAAGCGACCCACATCTTTGCCAAGAATAGACTTGAACCGCGCGGTGTCATGACTGTCGAGCTGGTTAAACATGCGCAATTGCTGCTGATGAGAAAGCCCCGCGCGATATTCATCCATCCACGCCATACAGGTTTGTGCTTCTATATGCTGCGGGTCGTAGGAAATATCGGTGTTAGCAAGGAACCCCCACAGTGGGAAGGTGAAACCACGGTAGTTCATCGCCGCATCTTCGGCATCCGTTTGCAGCCACTGCCGGGCATCGCCAAAATGCTCCCCCAAAACATACGCATCAGATTGGGTTTCTTTCGCCGCCCTGGTAATACCCGCGACATGCAGCAAATTGTTTTTCGCCCCGCCGGCTTCACCTAGCATATGCACGACATCCAGCCGCCAACCGTCTATGCCCCAGGGTTCACGTAACCAATGGCGCACCACACTTTCTTCGCCCTGGTATATCTCGTTAACCAAGGTGGAAGACTGGTAATCCAGCTTCGGCAAGCTGGAGTAACCTAGCCAGTCGAGCGCTCGTCCGTCCTGGTTATAGCTGTAAAAATCGCGCCATGGGGATTGTGGATTGTGGCTTGCGCCGCTGCCGTGAGTTTGTTGGCGGTCAAACCATTGGTGAGTATCGCCGCTGTGGTTGAACACACCGTCAAGCATCAGGCGCATGCCCAGCCGCTGGGTATTTTTGCGTAAGCGCAAAAAGGCGTGATCGCCACCAAACTGCACGTCTACGTGACGATAATCCTGGGTATCGTATTTATGGACACTCGGGGCGGTAAAAATCGGATTGAGGTAAAGCGCGGTGACACCCAGCTTCTTCAGGTACGGTAGATTTTCGCTGATACCGTCAAGATCGCCGCCGTAGAAGGTCGATCCTCCCGCATCCGCGAGTAGAGGCTCATTCCAGTCACGCAGTATAATGTCGCGTTTTGCGGCGTGGTGATAATAGATTTGATCTTGTTCTGGCGCGCGCTGTTCACTGCGTGCAAAGCGATCGGGGAAAATCTGATAGAAGATCTGATCCTGAACCCATTGTGGGCCATCATCAGGCAAATCGACCGCAAACTGCTCAAGACGAGCCGGAGGGATCGACCGCAACCCTTGCGGCGTTAACCAGCACTGCTTATCCAGCCACAACATTTTAAAACTGTAACGCCGACGCGGTTGCCCTTCCGATAAATCAATCACCCCGCGCCAGGCAACGATGCCGTCACCCGGTGCCGCCTTCTGGCGAGTCATCTGTACCGAGGTTTCCTCGTTATCTTTTTCATAACGTAGAACCACACGATGCGGTAAATCCTCACCAGAAACCCACAAAGTGATGGACAGCTTATCTTTACGTGTCTGAATAAAAGGAGGTACCGGAAGGTGCCAGGCATTCAACATAATCGCATCCCCAAAGAATAAATTGACGCCACCTTGCCACAGTCACGCGCTACGTCACTCCTCATTATCATCAAAATTTGAGGCGGAAGGCGGGGGTGGAGAGCGAAAGTTTAGCCGCTAAACTCCCCCATTACAGGATGACGTAATAAATTATTTCTCAAAAGTATATCCATAATTTCTTAATTAATTATTTTAAAATCATTAATTCATATAAAAAGAAATTCATTAACAAGAAACAATTTGTTTTTAATATAAAATTAAAAACATGACTCACTGTAACTATTTGTGAGTTTTTAGAATACCTTACGCCACTTAGAGTTAAGAAACCTCTCGATCCAGAGGCAAAAAAAACACCCTATCCCCAAGTAACTTATCAATAAAAAAACGGCTAACCCCAACATTTATATAACATTATGATTAAGTTCAGTGTATTGACAGAAAATATAAGAATCTGCAAAATCTCGTGCAACCAGACCCTTTCATTAAAAGTACAATGACCTATGGATTTGTGAAACACCCTATAACTTATTCATTATATATTTACCTCTTGAATGAATCCGGTTATATCAGCGCCTAAATCAATGAATGTAGCTAAGTACTGAATTTCAGGAAAACAAACCCTCTAGTTACCAAAAATACACTTAACTACTCACCCCACGTAATAATAATTTGTCATGGAATGGGTTCCAGGTCCTGATACCTAAGGAATAATCCGAGAATCAACCGAGAAGTTTCAATAATGCTCATCATTTTCTGCGAGACTATTTATGGAAGAAAGTAACCCGTGGCCAACATTCGTTGACGCGTTTTCAACTGTATTGTGTATTTTTATCTTTCTGATGCTGATCTTCGTGCTTAACAGCATGCTGATCATGTTTGAAAGTTCTAAAAAACACTACGTACCCAATACGGGAACGACCCACTCACGCGTGGCTAATATCACCTCTACAGATCCGACAGAGTCACCATCAGCTAGCCCTGAAAATATTGAGGCAGATAAATCCAGCGCCTCTGGTTCACAAGCAGATAACACTCCTGACAAACCTGTTCAGCTCAGCAAACAGGCGATTAAATCAGAAGTATTAAGTCAGAAAAGCCAGGCGGAAACGCTTTCTCAGGCAACGACCGACAACACCACTGCGCAAGACAGTAACACTGAAAGCGAAAAAGAACCTACGCAGACTGTCGTCGCCCTGGCACAAAACCAGCGTTCTGCCGACATTAAAGGTTCAGAATCCGGGCGTTTTGATGTTGCTGAAAACAGTCCTCCGGGTCATGAAATAAAAGGTAACCAGTTCATTATTCATTTCCAACAGCTGGAGCAAGGCTATCCCTCTTCAGTTATAGATGAATTAAATAAATGGCTACTGGCATCCGGTAAAAAACCGGTTTCCGTTACCCTCTACACACCAAATACCCCTTCAGTGTCGGTTTCTGATGCCATGCGTTTAGCCTATCAGCGCGGGATTATTCTGCTTAAAACGGTGAAAAAACCCTATCCAGAACATGACGTTTCTATTTCCGTCGTTAACGACGCAACTATCGTTAATAGCGCAATTGTCACAGTGAGTGAATAAAATGAATTTCTTAAAAAATCATAAAGAGCTATTTGTTTCCATCCTGTGTGCTGCGTTGCCACTGATAGCTATTCTGTTTCCATCCATTCGTGATTATGTTCTTGGCAACTACTATGTTTCTGCCACCTACAACACGGCAATTATATTTGTTTATTTAGTCGGATGCTTTTTGGTCTTTTTCTCTTTCCTTGAGCTAACCAAATGCACCGTCATCCTGAAACAAAAAAACAGCACCCATCCCGCACCTTTGCTAGGCGATGCGAATAAAATTGTTTTCTCCCCAACCCATGGTCAAAGTGACGATACGCTAGCCTCCCTTTATGAAAGCATGAAGGAGAGTGTCTCCAGAAAGCAGCAACACCGTCTGTCGGCCATTCAGAACTGCGCTAACATTTCCACCATGATTGGGCTGCTGGGAACATTTGCCGGGCTGTCCATCACCATTGCTTCTGTTATCACTCTGCTTGAACGCTCACAAATTAACGGCAGCACTAACGACAGCGACATGCTCGGCATTATCGTTAACGTCGTTTCCTCATTGGCAGAACCCCTCAAAGGGATGAACACCGCGTTTGTTTCCTCTATTTACGGTGTCGTCAGCGCAATCATCCTGGGAATTATGTGTTCGTTTTTACGTAGCGCATTTAACAAACTGAGCGTCACGCTGCGCGATGCAAACCTCGATTTTCTGCGTGAAGTTAAGACTCGCCAGGTTGACGGCAAAGTCCGGATTTTGCAGATTGAAACAGTGGTTGACGAACTCGTACGCGAACTGAAAACCGATCTCACTGCATTCCATCATTCCACGCTTGCCTTACAGGAAGAAAAACGCGGCCTGCTAACGTTACTGGTCGAGAAAATGGATAACTCTCACCAACGCCGCGCCATTTTCGAAGACAACATCCTCACTAGTGTCAATCATCACATAGATGGGCTTGCTCAGCTAAAAGAAGGCGTGGACAGCGCTAACGAGCAACTAGCTTCGCAACACGCGGACGTCGAGCAGATTAAAGCTAACGGCACAGAGCAAAACAAAGCGCTGAATGTGATTTATGAACAGCAAAATCAGGTCATCGAAAACCAGCAAAGCCAGCAAGAAACCCTCGCGCATTATCAGCAGGCAAATATTGCAAACCATCAGCAAACGCAGGCAACGCTTGAGAGTCACATTGAAACTTTCCCTCCCCTCTTCAGCCAAATTGCTGGCATGCAGCAATCGCTGAAGAAAGACATCATCATGTTGAAAAACAAGGAATAAATAATGAAAAACACACTCCTTGCTTCCTGCATCGCTCTGCTTCTCAACCCAATCGTCGGGCATTGTGCCAGTGACGAACCGCTGTTGTCGCTAAATCTCCTGGTGCAGCATGCGCTGGAAGCGCAACCTTCAGTGGCGATTGCGTCGTACGAAATTGAGCGCCGCAACCAAGAAACCAACATGTCGAAAGCCGCGTTATACCCAACGCTGGATATCACCTCTGAAGCATCGCAAAAGAACACCAGCGACAGCGGGAATGAGCAAAATATCGAGAATAAAGCGGCGTTAAATTATCGCATCACCGATTTTGGCGTACGTAGCTCGACAATTGAAAAATCCGAACATATAGAAGAAAGCAGCCGCTTCGATTTTATGCAGACGACCATTCAGACCTCCAGCCAAACTGCCGCCTGCTTTATGCGCATTGAGAAGCTGAAGAAAATCCTCGCCCTTATTGAGCAGGAGAAGGGATTCTATAAAAAAATGTTGGGTGATTTTTCTGAGTTAGTTGGCTCCGGTGTCGCAATGCAATCTGATATGCGTAAAGTTCAGGTTTCTATTGATACACTAAGCACCCAAGAGCTTGGCTATCGCTCACAGCTCGAGACGGAAATTGCAAAAATGCGCAATTTGACCGGCGACAGAGTGACCGAAAATAATACGCTGAGCCTGCCTGATATCTTCGAAAAATATAAATTCGTCACTGATAAAAAGGAAGTGATGGGTGAGATTAAGCGTGACAGTAATACCTATCTGTCGTTGGCGAAAAATATTGATGCCGCAAAATCTGATATTCAGGCAGCTAAAAACAGCAATTATCCCACCATCGATGCCAGTGCGGGCTATACCAAAAATAACCCATCGGCGGATGCCAACCCGGATGATTACAAAGACGAATTTAAAGTCGGTATTAAAGTCGGCTTGAATATTTTTAACGGTTTTAAAAATCAGTCTGAAGTCGGTAAATTTACTGCACGCTATACCCAATCAAAACTTGAGCTGGATGATTTTTTAATCAAGACCCAAAATGATATTGACGTAAACCAGTCAAAATATCAGGCCAATGTACAGGCACTTGAAATTGCTAAGCACTCTTATGACAACGCCGATAAACTCACTGATCTGTATAAAGAAGAGTTTAAATTAGGGCAAAAATCTCTGCTTGATCTTGTTTCTAGCCGTAATGAATCTTTCCAGGCACATACAACGATAATAGAAACCACTTACGGCATCTATGAATTGAAGCTGGAACAGATGGTTCAACGTTCTACTCTGCTCAAGCAGCTTTCCATCGACAATCATAACATTCGCATTGGATCGAGGTCTTTACTGCGATGAACCGCAAAGAGAGCGATTATCTGATGATGATCATCATGGTGATGACATTGTTAATAATTTTCATGTTTAGCGTGATAAAAATAAACGCCGTCGTACATGGTGCCGGCGTTATTATTACCAAAGATAATACGCAGATCGTATCGCTCTCTAAGGGCGGTACGATCAAACGTATTTTTGTCGCGGAAGGTGATTTTGTAAAAAAAGGCCAGGTGCTGGCAGAGACGGCTAACCTGGATTTAACAAAAGAGTATGAGCACAACAAAGTGCAGTCTGCCTATCTGCAAGGCTATACCCGCGAACTCAACCTTGTGCTCAGCCATGTTGGCCCGGCTTATGATGCAGATATCAGCCAGCTTACAGATAAGAAAATCATCAGCAATATTCAGTCCGTAAAAAGCAAAGTAGCGACTAAAGGTGTGAAGATTAATGGCCTTTCTTCGGATATTAGCGGCCTGGAAATCACTCGTATCAGCAAACAAAACGAAATGACCTTGCTACGAGAAGAGATAAATATTCTTCAGCCGTTAGTGAAAAAAGGTATCAGTTCTTACACTAACCTACTCAATAAAAAGCAAATGGCAGTCCGTTTGAAGTCTGAGATATCAGATATCGACAATCAAATTTCGTCCAAAAGAGATGAAGCGTTAGTGGTGCAAAACGAGATAAAAAATGACGACTTTGAATTTCGTCATTTACTTTCAAAAGATCTCTCTGACGCACAAAAAGAATTAAACGTCAGTGACTCTGCTCTACAAATAGTGAACCAGCAGGTTGAAGAAACCAGCGTCGTTTCACCAGTAGATGGCATTATTTATCGCATTAATAAAAATGCCTCAACGCAAGGTGGCGTAATTCAAGCTGCAGACTCTCTTTTCGAAATAAAGCCGCTATCCACCACTGTATTGGCGGAAATTAAAATACAACCCAAAGATCGCGATCAGATTTATATTGATGGTGAAGTCAATATTAACGTCCTATCCTATTTACGTTCCGGTGCAAAACCCTATCAGGGTAGCATTGAACAGATAAGCCCGGACTCCTATGAAGAGTCGGTTAATGGCTCCATGGTGCGTTATTACAAAATGATGGTGAAGTTTAACGTTACCACTAAAGAACTGACGATGGTTAAACCTGGTATGACAGTGGATGCCAGTGTCATCACGGGAAAACACAGTATTCTACAATATTTGGCTTCGCCACTTTTAAAAGGGTTCAATCACACTTTTTCCGAACCTGTTCTTCCCGCTAACAAATCAAATACTAATTAATCCCTGGACACTCATATTATGATTAATAAAACTATATTCATTAACGATAGTTCTAATGTCGATTTATCTGCCTATGGAAATATGAATAAGGCAAGTCTGACAATTAGCGGGACCGACCTAACATTTATTTTTGATGCAGCTACTACCGTCAATATTGTCAACGGCGCACTCTATTCCAGCCTTGAAAACAGCCAGGTCACCTTTAAGTTTCGTGATGGTTCCATCGTCGCAGGTAAAGACCTGCTGAAATCCATTGACCTGAGCCATCTTGAACTGGAAAGACTCGACGCATCTTTGTCAGAAAGCCGCCAGGAACGCGTGATTCAAGGCAATCTTGAGCAAACGGTAGAAACCCAGGAACAGCGCCTTGAAGAGATAAAAAAAGAGTCGCAGGAAATTAAAAAAGAAGCAGAAAAAATGCAGGCTGAAGCGCAAGAATCACGCGAAGCCGCACAGGAAATTGAAGAACAGCTAAAAGAAGCCCTTGAAGAGCAAACAAAGAAAAAAACCAGCGCAAGCGGGGCTGGCCAAAGCGAAGTTGAAGGCGATGATCCCTTTGCCGCTGGGAAAAAAACCAAAAAATATGATGATGATGCGGTAGACATTGCCAAATCTCTTAAGCTCAGTGACGATACTTCTTCCTCCTCGTCATCGTCTTCATCCACCAAAGCCGCTGAGTCACCTGTGGTGGTTGAGAAGAAAATTGATATCTCCCTCAAGCTTGATGAAACCAGCGATAGCGGAGTTAAAAACGACAGTATCACTAACGTTACGTCACCGACATTTGTCGGTTCAACAGAGCCGAATCTGACCATCTCCTTCAAGGTGGACGGCATTGTCATCGGTACTACCCTCTCTGATGCAATGGGTAATTTCAGCTTCACCTACCCTGGTTCCTTTACCGACGGTGAATATACCGTGGAAGCCGAAGTTACCGATAGCGAAGGTGGACGCGGCACGGCTTCTGTTGTGGTCACGATAGACACCCTAACGGATACGCCAACCTTTGAGCTAGATGCAGAGTACAGCATTCCTCCTGAGGATCAGATTCCCGGAGAAAACCTGACGCGTTTCCCAGAAGCGCAAATTAACGGCACCGCCGAAGCTAACACGCAAATAGAAATTGAGGTAGACGGTAAGTCTATCGCCACGCTCACCGTAGATGGCGAGGGTAAATGGAGCTATCAGTTCAGCGCCAACCAGCTGTCTGAAGGCGAAAACAATATAAAAGTGACTGCGGAAGACTATGCAGGTAACAAGGCCTCTGTAGACGGCTTGATCACTCTGGATACCATTCCACCTGAACAACCTACGATTATTCTCGATGAAGCCAGTGATAGCGGGACTTATCATGATGACAAGCTCACTAATGATGCGACGCCAGCTTTTCACGGTACCGGGGAGCCTAACAGCAAGCTCGAACTGTTCATTGATAACAAGAAAATCGCCGATGTTGTCGCTGACGGTTACGGTAAATGGAACTATGTTCTAAGCGATGATATCGAGCTGGCTGACGGTAAATATCACATTGAAGTTGTCGCTAAAGACCGCGCAGGTAATAGCTCCCAAAAAGATCTTGAAATAGAAATCGATACTGATATCGATGCTTTCACCATTAAAATGGATAACGCCAGCGATAGCGGCCTTGCGGGTGATAATTACACGAATAACATCACACCGGGCTTTTCGGGTAAAACGGATCCCTCCAGTATTATCAAAGTCACCAATATCACCACGGGTGAAGACCTTGAGTTCAACGCCTCCCAGACAGGTAACTTCTCGTTTACTAGCCCTGGTACCTCGGTTGAAGGCATCAACGAGCTGACGATTACCGTCACCGATCTTGCCGGAAATAGCTCAACTTATAGCGTGACCTACACTATCGATACTGTGCCTCCTGAGTCCCCGACGCTAGTACTCGAAGAGTACGTCAATTCTCAATCGGGAAAGATCCTCACCGGAGATACCACTCCTACGCTAACCGGCACCGCAGAAGCAGGCAGCAAAGTCATCATTTATGTTGACGGAAAGGTCTATGACAGCGTGACCGTCGATGCTAATGGGCAATGGAGCTATACGCCGCCAGCGGTCTTTAGTGAAGGCGAGCACGTTCTCAGCGCCATTGCCCAAGATTTGGCAGGGAACAACTCTCTGCCATCGCCGGACTATACATTCTTCATCGACACCGTGACTGAAATTCCGCAGGCGCAGCTTGATGCCAACGATGATACCGGTGCTCGCCAGAATGACTGGATTACCAACCACAACGATAACCTGCTGGTTAACGGCAGCGCTGAACCCTATGCAACGCTTATCTTCAAGCTCGATAATGACGTTATCGGTACCGGTACCGCAGATGCCAATGGCCAGTGGAGCTACGAAATTGACCCTAATCCGGGTCTGGCCGATAGAGTCTATGAATTCACCGTTAACGCCACTGATGAAGTTGGCAACCAGGCTTCCAGTTCCTTCCCGTTAACCATTGATACAATGACTCCGACGCCGACGGTGCAACTGGATGCCAGTTCAGACAGCGGTAGCGCCAACGATGATGCCATCACTAAAGACAGCCAGCCGCTGCTGACAGGGACTGCTGAAGCAGGAGCACAGATAGAAGTCTTTATCGACGGGAAATCCTGTGGTTCGGTTATCGCTAGCGCAGAAGGGAAATGGAACTACCGTGTGCCGGCGGCCAGCAAGCTTGCGGATGGCGACCATTCGGTCACGGTAACCGCAACGGACGTTGCCGGTAATATGGCTAACTCAATCCCTTTCATGGTGCAAATTGATACGAAGATCGACCAGCCAACTATCGTCCTGTCCAACGACACAGGCGACAGTAACAGCGATCTTCTGACCAATGAAAAATTGCCTGCCTTCCGGGGCGAGGCTGAACCTTTCTCAAGCCTGGTGCTATACCGCGATGGTGTAAGTGTCGCCAAAATAAGTGCTAATGCCAGCGGGCAGTGGCAGTACCTGTTCAATGACACCCAGGCACTTGACGACGGTAGCTACATTTTTTATGTCGTTGCCACCGATATTGCAGGTAACAGCGCAACATCCGAGCGAATTCAGGTTGTCGTGGACACCACGATTGCTATACCGGTGGTCGATCTCGCTGCATCTTCCGACTCGGGTTACCTGGCCGATGACCACTTGACCAACGACAGCACCCCGACGTTGATACTGACCAAGGTCGATCCTGACGTGACTCATGTGCAAATGAGCGTCGACGGTGTGATCTACGATGCAACACTCGTCGCAGGTGTCTGGACATTGACCTTGCCGACCGCCCTGAGCGATGGTGAACATCAGATAACAGCAACGGTTACCGACAGCGCCGGGAACAGTGCGACTTCGGCAATCCTCGACATCAAGGTTGATACACAAACCAACGCACCACTTGTTACGCTCATTGATGATACCGGTGTGAAGGGTGATAACGTTTCAAATGACACCTCACCAGGCTTCACGATTGTTACCGATAGCGATGTGATACAGGTTAGCGTCTCGACAGACGGCAGCCCAGCCATCGCCGCAACCCAGGACAGTGAAGGCAACTGGCATTACAACACGGCCGAAGCGCTGTCTGACGGTGAGCATGTCCTGTCAGTGGTTGTGACAGATGCCGCTGGCAACACCCAGCAAAATAGCCTGACGTTCACCATCGATACCCAGTTGCAAACTCCGACTATCGATCTTATCAATAGCAGTGATACCGGCATCAGCAACACGGATAACCGGACCAACGAAACGCAGCCTGGTTTCACCCTGAGCAACATCGATGCCGATGTAGTGACCGTTGAAGTGCTTATCAACGACATGAGCTATGCGGCGGTAAACAACGGTGACAGCTGGAGTTTCACCGTCACTTCTCCTCTGCCAGATGCGGCGTACAACTTCCAGGTACGGGTTACCGATGCGGCGGGAAACAGCAAAACATCAGACCCACTGGTAGTGACGGTGGATACCGTCACTTCTGTACCATCAATTACCCTGAGCGACGACAGCGGCCTGCCAGGCGACAACCTTACCAATATCACTACGCCAGGATTTGCTATTACCAGCGATACCGACGTGGTGCAGGTTAGCGTCTCCCTGGATAACGGCACCCCGCTTACGGCAACAAAAGATAGTGACGGACGCTGGCATTTTAACACCCCAGGCGCGCTCGCCGATGGGGAGCATAACCTGACGGTGACCGTTACCGATAGCGCAGGCAACACCAACCAGAACACGCTGGCATTTTCTGTTGATACGCAGTTGCAAACCGCCATCATCGACCTGGTTGATGGGTCAGACAGCGGCATCAGTGCGACGGATAACTGGACTCAGGACGCGACGCCAACGTTCGCAATCAGCAATGTGGATAGCGATGCAACCACCGTTGAAGTGCTCATCAATGGCGTGAGCTATGCGGCAGAAAAAAATGGCAACAACTGGAGTTTCACGCCAGCACCCGCTCTGCCTGATGCGATTTATGATGCCCAGGTTCGCGTGACTGATACCGCAGGCAACGTCACCACCTCCGCTGCGCTGCCAGTGACCATTGATACCACCACCGCCCTGCCGAACATTATTTTGAACGATGACACTGGCGTGAAAGGCGATAATCTCAGCAACAATGTCACCCCGAGCTTTAGCATTACAACGGATGCTGACGTCGCTGAGGTTCTGGTGCAGCTAGATAATGGCATCGCCGTTGCCGCCACTAAAACCCGTGATGGTCAATGGCAGTACACCGTGCCTTCCGCACTGACTGACGGGCCGCATACACTGTCGGTCATTGTTACAGATGGGGCGGGCAATAGCCGTCAAAATGCCCTGCAGTTTGATATTGATACCCAAATAGAGACACCGACTCTCGATCTCGTGAACGCTTCCGATACGGGCAGCAGCGCGGCTGATAATTGGACTCGTGACGCAACCCCAACCTTCGCCATTGGCAATATCGACGCCGATGTCGTAAACGTCGAGGTGCTGATCGATGGCGTCAGCCATAAGGTGACACAGGATAATGGCAACTGGGCGTTCACCCCGGACAGCGCGCTGCCCGACGCAGAATACAACGTGCAGGTTCGGGTGACTGATGCCGCAGGCAACATTGCGACCTCCTCCACAATAGTGCTGACCATTGATACCGTCACCACGGCCCCGCAGATTACGCTCAGCGACGACAGCGGCATAAAGGGCGACAATCTCACGAACAATGTGACGCCTGGCTTCACTATTGCAACCGACACCGACGTGGTGCGCGCAACCGTCACCCTCGACAACGGAACGCCTGTTTCGGCGGTCAAAGACAGCGACGGGCACTGGCATTACAGCGTTCCTACCGCGCTAACCGAAGGGGAACACACCCTGATCGTCAGCGTGACGGATGGCGCAGGCAATACCAACCAAAACTCGCTGTCATTCAATATCGACACGCAAATCCAGACCCCTGCCGTCGATCTGATCGACAGCTCAGACAGCGGCATAAGCAGCACCGATAATCTGACCCGCAATACCACGCCTTCATTTGCCATTGGCAACATCGACAACGATGTGAGCAGCGTCAATGTGCTGATTGACGGCATAAGCTACAGCGCCTCAAAAACCGGTGATAGCTGGAGCTTTACACCTGTCACACCGCTGACGGACGGCGAGCATGATATCCAGGTTCAGGCGACCGATGCGGCAGGCAACACAGCCACTTCAGCCACACTGACCATCACCGTCGACACCGTGACCTCCGCGCCTGTTATTGCCCTGAGCGATGATTCCGGCGTAACCGGTGACAATCTCACCAACGACACCACGCCTGGCTTCACGATTGAAACCGACACCGATGTTATTCAGGTCATGGTCACGCTGGACAGCAACACGGCTGTCGCGGCAACCAAAGACAGCGACGGACGCTGGCATTACAGCGTTCCAACAGGGCTGACAGATGGCTCGCACACACTGACGGTCACCGTGACGGATAGCGCGGGCAACAGCAACCAGAGCGCCCTGCCGTTTGCGATAGATACCAGCATCAGCATCCCGACAATTGACCTGCTCGATGCCTCTGACAGCGGCACCAGCCGCACCGATAACTGGACGAAAAACACCACACCAAACTTTGCCATCGGCAATCTGGATGCTGACGTACTGAGCGTCGAAGTCCTGATCGATGGCGTGAGCTATAGCGCGGTTAAAACAGCGGATACCTGGAGTTTCAGCCCAACCAGCGCACTGACGGATGGCGATCACAGCATTCAGGTCAGAGCCACTGATGCCACAGGCAATATCGCCACCTCTTCGACGCTGACGATAAATGTCGACACCGTTACGGCAGCACCAGGGATCACGCTGAGCGATGACACTGGCGTAACCGGTGACAATATCACCAACGACACCACGCCAGGTTTCGCTATTACCACCGATGCTGATGTGGCGCAGGTGATGGTGTCGCTCGATGACGGCACCGCAATAGAAGCAGTTAAAGACAGCGACGGTAAGTGGCACTTTACTGCCCCGTCGACCTTAACCGATGGCACACATTCCCTGTCCGTCACCGTCACTGACGGCGCGGGCAACACCAATCAAAGCTCGCTGACCTTCACTATCGACACGCAGATCCAGACCCCAGTCGTCGATCTGGTCGATAGCTCCGACAGTGGCGTCAGCAGCACTGATAACTGGACGAAAAACACCACACCCACCTTTAGCGCTGGTAATCTGGATGCCGATGTCGTCGCAGTGGAAATTTTCATCGACGGTACCCGCTTTAACGCCTCAAATTCAAACGGCAGCTGGAGCTTTACACCTGTCACACCGCTGGCGGACGGCGATCATCAGATCCAGGTCAAAGCCACGGATGCGGCAGGAAACAGCGCGACATCAGCCACGCTGACCGTTAAGGTCGACACTTTCACAGCCGCACCGGCGATCGCGCTTACCGATGACAGCGGCGTAAAAGGCGACAACGTGACCAACGACACCACGCCAGGATTCGGCATCACGACGGATACCGATGTGGCAAACGTCATGGTTTCCATCGACGGTGGCGCGGCCATCACCGCAACAAAAGACAGCGATGGCCGCTGGCACTTCAATGTTCCTGCGGCACTCACCGAAGGCGCTCACACCATAGAGGTTGTGGCCACCGACGGCGCGGGTAACAGCCAGCAGAGCGTACTAACTTTCAACATTGATACCGGGGTCACGGCTCCTACCATCGATCTGGTCGATTCCTCCGATTCAGGCACCAGCGCCATGGATAACTGGACAAACGACTCGACGCCAAGCTTCGCCATTGGCAGCGTTCAAGCGGACGTAGTCAATATCGAAGTGCTGATTGACGGCGTTAGCTATCCAGCAACCAAAAGTGGCGACAATTGGGGCTTCACACCTAACACCGCCCTAAGTGACGCAACTTACAACGTGCAGGTTCGTGCGACTGATGCCGCAGGCAACGTCATCACCTCGGCACCGCTGTCCGTCACCATCGATACCGTCACGACAGCTCCGCAGATTGCGCTCAGCGACGACAGCGGCATAAAAGGCGACAACCTCACCAATGACACCACGCCGGGCTTCGCCATCGTGACGGACAACGATGTTGAGCTGGTTTTAGTCTCGCTGGATAACGGCACGGCGGTCACCGCACTCAAAGGCAGCGATGGTCACTGGCAGTTCTCTGTGCCAACCGCGCTGGCGGACGGCGATCATATCCTTTCCGTGACGATCACCGACCGCGCCGGAAACACCCAGCAAAGCTCGCTGTCGTTCAGCGTTGATACCACGCTCTCTATTCCGACGTTTGCGATCGCATCAGACGACGACTCCGGTTACAGCGATAGCGATGGGATCACCAGTGAAACGAAACCAAAATTTGTCATCAGTCATATCGATGCCGATGTGAATAGCGTGCAGTTGAACATTGGCGGCGTTAATTATCAGGCCGTTAACAATGCGGGTGTCTGGTCATTCACCCCTGGCACAAATTTGCCAGAGGCAAGTTATGACGTCACGCTGACGGTGACCGACAACGCAGGTAACCAGAAAACGTCCACTCAGACGATAAAAATCGATACCCACACGAGCGTGGATGGCGTGACACTCGCAGATGATACGGGAGTCCAAAACGACTGGCGCACCAATCAGCCAGCGTCAACTTTTATCATTGACGCCCCGACTGACGCGCACACGGTAACCGTGGCGCTGGATAACGGCCAAAGCCGCAGCGCGGTGCTGGATTCTGGCAACTGGGTCTTTACGCTGGCAGACAGTACCGCTGACGGCGCGCACGTTCTGCACATCACGGTGACCGACGAAGCAGGCAATACCGCAACGCTCGATCAGAACTTCACCGTGGATACCCTGCTTTCCCCGTTGACTATTGATTTGCTGACCGCTGACGATAGCGCAAACACCACTGACAACATCACTAACGTCAGAACGCCGCGCTTCACGTTCGGTAACATTCCAGCAGACGTACTCAGTGTGACCGTGACGCTGGACGGCCAAACCACGGTCGTACAGCCGCAAAGCGATGGTACGTATTCGTTTATGCCGCCGGTGGCTTTGGCAGACAATAGCTATGAACTGGTGGTGACCGTTACCGATACAGCGGGGAATACCCGCAATAGCTCGCTTGCGTTTGAAGTCGATACAACCACATCGGTTAACAACATTACGTTGATCAATGATACCGGGGATTCCGCTGCCGATAACCTGACCAACGCCAGCCAGCCGAAATTCCTGGTGAATACACCTGCGGATGTGCAAACCGTAGTGGCAACGCTCGGCGGCCAGCCTTGTAGCATCACGCGGACAAGCGACGGCGTATGGGAAGTTACCGCTCCGACGTTATCCACCAGCGGGGACTACACCCTGGTGGTGACCGCGACCGATATTGCAGGCAACCAGGCGAACAGCAGCAAAACCATCACCTTCGATAACCAGATTTCACTACCAGCTATCGCCCTCGCCAACGGCGAGGATACTGGCTTTGACGCAAATGACCGGTTGACCATGAATACCCGTCCGTCCTTTGTGATAACAAACGTTGATGCCGACGTCACCCGCATGTTAGTCACGCTGAAAGGCAATACTGTAGAGGTGACCAAAAACGCGAGTGGCGCCTGGATTTATCGCCCCACAAGCGATCTGGCAGACGATACTTACACCTTGCAAGTGGAAGTACGGGATGCCGCGGGCAACACTCGCAGCAATACTATGGATTTTGTTGTTGATACCCAGGTCAGCGCTCCGGTTATTGACATGCTTGCCACATCAGATACCGGTGACAGCAGCAGCGACAATAAAACCCGCAGCACCACGCCGCAGTTCTCTTTCAGCCACCTGGATGCCGACGTGCATACGCTGAAGGTGACGCTCAACAACGTCACTTATAATATCGTGAAAGATGCCGGTGGAAACTGGTCATGGACCGCACCGACGCTGACCGATGGCAGCTATAAATTAGTCGCCACCGCAACAGACAAAGCGGACAACGTCGCCAACGCGGAAATCACTTTCGTGGTTGATACCGAGGTTACCATCAACAATGTGGTGATGACCGTAGACAGCGGCTATGCGAGTAGTGACCGTCTGACCAACGACGCCAATCCTGAGTTCGAGATTCAGGTGCCTAATGACGTCACCCACGTCTCAGCCAAACTGGACAACGGCTCGATAGTCGATTTAGTCAAAACGGGCGGCAAATGGACATTCCCTTGCAGCGGCTTAAATGACGGCACGCATACGCTGCTGGTCACCGCACAAGATGACGCAGGCAACACCACTTCGCAGACAATCACCTTTGAGATAGACACGACACTGCTGCCTGTCAATATCGACCTGCGCGATACGGATGATAGCGGCGTCAGTTCCGTGGATAACTACACCAGTAACGGGCAGCCAACCTTCCTGTTTGCAAGCCTCCCGTCAGATGCCTACAGCTTGAATGTCAGGCTTAACGGTCAGGACTATTCAGTATCGCTAAACTCGCAGCCGGTAAGTTTCAAACCTTCTGCACCGCTTGCTGACGGAAACTACACGCTGGTCACGACGCTTACGGATAAAGCGGGGAACATCGCAGAAAGCTCGCTGACCTTTACCGTAGACACCACGACGACCGTCGATGTCGATTTTATCAACGGTGACGATAGTGGCTATTCCAATAGCGACAACTACACCAACGTCAATGCTCCCTCCTTTGAGGTTGCCGTACCGACTGACGTGGTTTCCGTCACTGTCGTGTTAGACGGCGTCTCGACTGTCGTGACCAAAAATACCGCAGAGAAATGGATGTTTACCGCGCCGACCTTAACCGAAGGTGA